>NZ_MJKB01000004.1:0-110591 GCF_002139495.1 Campylobacter sp. P0085
GCTAAGTGATTTTATAATTTTTAGAGTGGATTTAGATTGGATTGGATGAGATATTAAAATATTATGGGGGTGTGATTAAATTTGTGGGTTGTGGGGAGATTAGAATAAAAATATATATTGTGGTTGATTTAATGAGAGCGCCCCACAATAGAGTGGGAGCTTTAATAGTATAACTTTTAATAGTAAGAGTTGTTACAATATAAAAAGCTAAATTTAAAATTTCTTTTTCTTAACCTCTTGCACAATTGCATTTGCAATCATATCAACTTCATTTGCTACTACATTGCTATTTTGTGCGATTTGTGTGTTTTGTCTAGTTAGACCATCGACATTTACTATAGCTTCGTTGATTTGGTTTATAGCTGTTGTTTGCTCGCTGATACTTTGGCTCATCTCATTTATGCTTTGGCTTAGGATATTTACATTTGCTTCGATTTCGCCTAGGGATTTTTGAGTTCTTTCAGCTAGTTTTCTGACCTCATCAGCCACCACGGCAAATCCCCTACCATGCTCTCCTGCACGAGCTGCTTCGATGGCTGCGTTTAGGGCTAATAAATTTGTTTGGTCTGCGATATCTCTAATTATTGTGATTATGTTTTTGATATCTTCGCTTTGTTTGATAACTTCACTAGCTCTATCATTTATAGAGTTCATTGAGCTACTCATCTCTTCAACCGCAGCGGCGCTCTCTTGTAGGGATTCGCTTTGGGATTTGGCGCCTTCGTTTAATGATGCGACAAAGCCTTTTAGCTCATCGGCTTTATTTTGTAGGTTGTTTGCTTGTTCTAGATTTGCTTTTAGCATTTTAGTAACTTCATCGCCTAGTAGATTAGTGACTATCTCAACTTCGCCTTTTGGATTGTCTATTCTTACCGTGAAATCTAGTTGTTTGAATTTATCAAATACACTTTGGATAGCGTTAATATCGCTACCTACTTTTTGTTCTAAGACATCTAGCATTTTGTTTAGGACATTTTTAAGTTTTAATAGCTCTGGTGAAGCTGGGTTTAGAGTGATTCTAGCAGTTAGATTTCCGTTTTCTACTTCGCTAGCTCTTTTTAGAGACTCTTCAACGGCTTTTGAGTCTTTGTCTAAATTTGATTTTACGATTACGATATTATCGTTGATAGCCTTAGCCATTTGGCTGATTTCATCGTTATTGGTAATTACTGCTAGGCGAGCGTCGGCTCTTTTGTGGTTTAAGAAATCGAAGAAATCTGATAGTAAAGCTCTGATATTTTCTATTCTAGTAATTAGCATTTTTGTAGCGAAGAATAGGAAAAATCCACCGATTATAGCGACTATTATGCCTACAATTATTAAGCTATTTCTAGCTGATGAGATTTCAGCGAAAATCTCTCTAGTAGGAACTAGTGTAGCAAGACCCCAATTCTCATCCATATTATGCATATTTACTCTGGATAGGTTGAAGTGAGCGTGTTCTTGTATACTTTTGCTCATAGCTGCTACTGTAGCGTAATCAATTTCTTTGTTATTTAAAACTGGTAGTAGTTGAGCTAGATTTGGATTTACTTGTTGGATAGATAATCCCCTATTTTGTGGGTTAGGACTGGCTACCATTATACCTTTGTTTGAGACTAAGAAGCTTGTATCGCTTTTGTATAGTTTAATCTCTTTTAATCTATCTATAAAATATGTTTCTAAATCCAAATCAGCACCGATTATACCTATTGTTTTGCCTTTGTATTTCACAGGGAAAGTCATAGAAGCCATTGTTATGTTTTCACCCTCTATATGATCGCTAAAAGGCTCGGTTAATCTTGGTTTGCTAAGGCCGTTTGCGTAGTAATCTTTGCTTTTGAAGTTATCTTCGATACGCTCAAGTCTGTTGTGATAATTGACATATATGGCTAGATCGCCAGCTTGGGTATATCGTGGGTCGTTTGAATTTGGGTTTTTGGCGTATATGCTGTCATCTGTAGTGTAGAAAAATATCCCATCGGCTATTTTTTGATCTTTTATGGCTTCGCTTAACATATTTGTTATGATATCAACAGGCATAGCTATACCGGAATTTAATGATGATTCCATAGCTATTTTATAAGCATTTAAAGCATCGGAAATTTTGTTAAATTCAGCAGCGATGTAATTTGCTTGTGATAAAGAACCAGCTTCCATGAAGGCAGCAGAATTCGACTCGACTCTATTTATGGCTTGATATGTGGCGATACCAGCAACGGTAGCTACTATCAAGGCAGTAAATACAAAACCCGCAAAAGCAAGTTTAACTGATAGCTTCATATTTTTGAACATATTTATCCTTTGAAATTTTTTATTATATATTTTAGCTCATATTAGATTTATAATAACTTAAAATAGACAGATTAATTATTATAAGAAAATTATATATAAATATTTAAGCCAAATTTAAATTTGACTTAAATTATTTACAATCTAGCGTATAATTTGTAGTATGGTTTTTAAAGTGAGCAGGATATGGCATTGTAAAGCTAAAGCCTCTTTGATCACCGCTTGGAAGGTCTTTGAGTATTAAAAATTCACCTTTTTGCGAACCTTTTTGGCTATGATTACTACCAATATAAGTATCAAAAAATCCACGATTTTCAAAATTGCTAGCCTCTAATCCTTTTTCTGGAGTATTGATTAATTCAATATTGATTGTACATGAATTAATATAACCATAACCAACATTTTTAATAATACCACTATAACTAATAGTCTCATTGATTAAGGTGCGCCTACCCTCTAAATTGATAATCTCTGCAACTTTGGTATATTTATCAATTAGCATCATTGAAATCATAGCCAAACAACTCATAATAGCAACATTAACAATAAGTAGACTAATAGCTTGTTTAGTGCGGTGTTCTTTTAGGATTATTAAATAGGTAAATAAGCCAAACATCGATAAAATCAGTATCAATACTATTATATGAAATATATTAAAATAGCTCATTAAAAACACTCCGTTCTTAGTGTGGTGGTATAGTTTTGTGGGCGAAATTCTTTCATAACGAATTTGATTTCCCCAGTTTTGCCAGGTTCAATCTGCTCAGTTATAATTACCTCTGTATGAAATGGGTTAAATTTAAATTTTAAATTTTCAAATTTACTTTTTCCGATATTGTGAAAACTTAGCTTTATTCGGCACTTTTTAAATGGTTGTTTGGATTTATTGGTTATATTTACATCAGCTATCATAACATCAGAGTAAAATAACTGACGAAGTGGGGCAATATTTACATCTTTTGGGCGTGTTACATCATCAATAAATTTAAGTGAATAATTTATACCAGCACCTAGCCCTACAAAGCTAAGCAAAAATAAAATTATAGCAAAAAATGGACGCTTAAACATCATATAAATGGCTAAAATAAATAGCGCCAAAAATAGCAAAATTACCCACGAAACTGCGACATAATCATAAAATCCAAAGTTGCTTACATAAAATTTAATGGTAGAAAATATACTATTTGTCACGGGCTTTCTTCTCTTCTATTCCGCTTATACCTTCACGGCGTTTTAGCTCTTCTAGTACTGCATTTGGATGAATATCATAATCAGCTAACGCAACAATCATATGAAATAACACATCAGCTGCCTCGTAAATAGCGTCATATTTTGGCTGACCTGGTTTATGCTCACCAAAACTCTCTTTGTTCATATTTGCATATAATTTAAAGCGCTCTAAATCTTTAATCGCAAGAGCAAATTCACACGCTTCTTCAGATATTTTTTTAAGATAACTATCTGGAGATTTTGTATAAAGTTTAGCGATATATGAATTTGAACTTGAATTTAGCTTTCTATTAAGTGCAATATGATAAAGATGATCTAAGATATCATATTTTATCTCTTTATTTAAATTTGGCCTGCTGTTTTGTTCTAAATTTAAATGATTAAAAAAGCAAGATTTCTCTCCAGTATGACACGCTACACCACCTATTTGTTCTATTTTTAAAAGCAAAGCATCACTATCGCAATCAAGGCTAATGGATTTAACAATTTGAAAGTTACCGCTCTCTTCGCCCTTTTTCCAAATTCTAGATTTAGTGCGTGAGTAGTAGTGAGCTAGACCAGTACTTTTAGTAAGCTCAAAGGCTTCTTGATTCATATATGCAAGCATTAAGACCTCACTAGTAGTAGCCTCTTGGACTACTACTGGGAGCATGCCATTAATCTTATCCCAATTTACACTCACGCTCATCTAATATCCTTAATTTTGTGTTGAAGTTTGTTTTTGTTTATCTTTGGTATCTACCCAGATATTTGGAACAGCTCCACCAGGAGTTAAGAAAATTTTCGCATCTTGATTGGTTTTTAAAGCTTCGTTAAACCCTTTTTGAGTCTCGATCTGTTTGAGTTCTAAAAGATTATTTGTCAAGCTTCTTGCGATTTGTGAATTTGAGTAGGCTTGTGCATCAGCTTCTATTTTTACAGCATCGGCTCTACCTTGGGCTTCGATTTTTACAGCTTCGGCTGTACCTTTAGCAAGAGCAGCTTTTTTAAGAGCTTCTTGATTTGCACGCTCAACTTCGTATTTGGTTCTTTCGGCCTCTTGTTTTGCTATTTGAACTCTTTCAATCTGCTCTTTTACCTTTGGTGGCAATATTATCTCTCTTAGCTGAACACTAGCTAATTCTACTGGCTGATTTGGTTGCTTATCAATATCAGAGCGAATACCCATATCGATAGCTGCTGCAATATCATTTCTACGCTCTGGTAGCTCTTCGGCTGTGTATTTACCTGTTACATTTCTCACTACATTTCTCACTACTGGGTCTATAATTTTATTCTCCCAGCTAAAACCCCACGCAGCAATGGTTTGTGGTGCATTTTGTGGATTTAGGCGATACTGAACAGTAATATCCATACTAACAGGAAGTCCACGAGAGTCTAAAACCGATATAGTATCTTTAGTTTCAATTCCGCTACCACGGAAATTTGCTTCATTTCTACCCTCTGTAGAGGTGTAATTAATCTGACGAACTTTAGTATCAACTATGCGTACCTCTTGAATAAAAGGTATAAAAAAATGAAATCCTGGTTGAAGTGGATTTGGGTCAAATTTACCAGCAGTAGATTTGATACCTACCTCACCTGAGTTAATAACCACAAATGGCTTAGCTACCACCAAGATAACAATTATAGCAATTAAAGCATATATAATACCACTAAATTTACCTAAACCTCCGCTAAAATTTGGTACATTTGGCTTTTTAAAATTAAAATTTGGCTTCCTCTCATCGTTATTTGAGTTACCATTTTTTTTATTAAAATAGTCATTTAAATCTGCAGGCAATTCTTATCCTTTAATTAATATAAGTAAGTAGATGTTCGTATTTTGGATTTTTACCCATTACTATATCAAAATACGCACCTTGAAGCTCATGCGATACTGGACCTCTTTTGCCGCTACCAATTATTCTACTATCTATACTACTAATTGGCGTAACCTCTGCTGCTGTTCCAGTAAAAAATGCTTCATCAGCGTTATAAGCTTCATCTCTAGTAATTCTTTGGCGAAGTACTGTATAGCCTAAATCTTTTGCTATTTGAATCACATTTTTTTGAGTAATACTCTCTAAGCTAGTGTCATTTGGTGGAGTTATTATTACTCCATCTTTTACGATAAAGAAACACTCGCCGCTACCCTCTGCTATAAATCCTTGCGGATCAAGCAGCAAAGCCTCATCGCAGCCTGCTTCGTGTGCTTCGAAATTTGCCATTTGAGAGTTAAAGTAATTAGCACTTGCTTTGGCCTTTGCCATCATAGAAAATGGTGCTGGCTTCATCCAAGAGGCGATTTTGACTTTTATACCATTTTGAAGAGCTTCTTCGCCCATATATGCACCCCACTGCCACGCTGCAATAGCGACATTTACTGGGCATCCAACATGACTAACACCCATTTTACCATAGCCTAAAAATACAAGTGGACGAATATAGACATTATCTGTGTAGGTGTTGCTTTTTAATAGGTCAATGTGTGCTTGATTGATCTGTTCAGCGGTAAATGGAATTTTAATCCCACAAGCCTTAGCAGATTCAAATAGCCTTTTTGTATGTGCTTCAAGGCAAAGAATAGCTAAACCCTTTGGTGTCATATAAGCTCTAACGCCTTCAAATACAGCATTGCCGTAATGTAATGAGTGAGTTAAAACATGAGTTGTAGCCTCGTGCCATTTGACTAATTTGCCATCATACCATATATGTTCTGCTTCTGGTAGTGCCATTGTAACCTCTTTATAAAAAAATTTTAGGCAATATTTTATCTAAATTTAATTAATAAACCGATAAAAATTAATATAAAAGCGATAAAAATGATAAATTTAGCCTTGCTTTTGCAAATTTAGCATAGTATAAATTTAAACAATTACTATAGCACAAGACATATAATAATATCTAAACTCAAAAGAATAAATTGACTAGCAAATTTATTCTATAAATCCGCTAGCTAAAACCCTTTGATTTTCATCATAAAATACAGCTAACTGACCACTAGCAACAGCTCCAGCATTGCTCTTTAGTTCTACAGTTGCTACTCCATTGCTTACACGAACAACACATAAAATAGGCTTTGAACGATATCTAATTTTTACATAAGATTCAAATTCGCTCAACTGAGTAAAATTATTAAAATTACGTGTTTTAAATTTATAGCACTCTAATTCATCTTTTTTACCTACAGTAATCTCATTAGCTCTAGCATTGATATTAGTTACATAATGAGGATCATGCGCACCATTGATTTTAAAGCCTTTGCGCTTGCCAATTGTATAATGCATATAGCCATCATGAGTACCGATAGCATCGCCATTTGAATTACGAACAATACCTGGAAGATTGGTATTATAGTGCTGCTTTAAAACATCAATATATGTAGTCTCAACAAAACAAATCTCACTACTTTCCTTTTGTGAGGCCAACGATGCAATCTGTGGTATTTGCGAAGCCTGGGCTTTTATATCGACTTTGAGCTTATCTCCGAGTGGAAAGATGATGTAAGGTAAAATTTGCGGGTCAAGATTGGCCAAGAAATAACTTTGATCTTTAGTCTCATCAATAGCAGATTTTATTAAACCATTTTCTATTCTAGCATAATGACCAGTTGCGATTTTATCACAGCCTAGACTCTTAGCAAATTCCCAAAGTGTACCAAATTTAATCAAACGATTACAGTGAGCGCATGGATTTGGAGTAATTCCATCCTTGTATGAATTAACAAATAGATCATAAACCTCTTTTTTAAAAGTCTCTTGCAGATCTAAAACATGAGTCTCTATCCCTAAAAACTCACATACTTTTTTGACATTATCAATATTATGTCTATGGTAATCCTCTCTGCCGTGTAGCTTCATATAGCAACCTACTACACTATAACCCTGATCTTGTAAATATTTGGCACTCATTGAGCTATCTACACCACCGCTTAATGCTATTAATACTTTCAAAATAATCCTTTTATTGCTATTTTTTGATGATTATACAAAATATTTCTAAATATAATAAAACGAGATAGTAAAAATTTATATAATATATTTAAATAGTATATTATATAAATTTAGAATTAGTTTGAGTAAATCTAATCTTATACAAAACCTTAATAATTTTATCTTAAAAATACAAGTTTTTAAAACTCATTTAGCCAAATTTGTCTTGTATAATCTAAGTAAATTGACATTTAGCATACATAATATAGCAATAAGCTAGCACTGCTTGATATTTATGCTATAAAAGTAAAATATCCATAATCTCATCTATATTATCAGCACTATAATAGCTATTTTTATTAACCAAACCCAAATTCACAAGATTATCTAAAAAGTTAAAAAGTGGCGCCCAAAAATCTCTTTGAACAAAAATCACCTTATGATCTCTAAGCCTTGCCTGCGCCAATGTAATAACCTCAAAAGCCTCATCAAGCGTTCCAAAACCACCAGGAAAAATAATAAAAGCAAAACTATCTTTTATTAAAGCGTTTTTTCGCTCGCTTAAACTATTTAATGTCTGCGATTTGGTGCAATAAGAATTGAGCTGTTGTTCATTTGGCAATATAACATTTATCCCTATACTATCCCCTCTAGCCTCAAATGCTCCACGGTTTGCTGCTTCCATAATGCCGCCACCTCCGCCAGTGATAACCCCATATCCAGTAGCCGCCAAAGCTTTTGCGATTTTATATGCTTTTTGGTAATGTTCACTGCTAGCATCTAATCTGGCTGAGCCAAAAATAGTTACATATTTCATGCATTAATTCCTAAATCTAGTCTCTTGCACCACAAAAGCTCTCCATCGCCAAAAATACTTCTATGTAAGATTTTAACCTTCATATCTAAATTTATATTATTAGCACTTTTGAATTCATTTGAGCGATAAATTAGAATCCAATCTACTCTAGAATCTAAATTTCTTAAGAAATTTTCACCACCTTCAATCATAACAAATCTCTTTTTAAAAGCCGGTTCTATCGAATTTGAGATTTCAACTTTACGATTTGGTATATTAAAAAGCGGTATTTGTAAATCAAATTCAGTTTTAGATGAGTAGATTAAAATATCTGGCGCACGCCCACTAATTAGCCTAGCATCTAGCGTTGGTCTATCTGTGCAAACTGTAGCTCCGCCAACTATCATCAGTTCAGCAAGCGCTCTAAGACGATGAGTATGAGTACGACTGGCTAAATTTGATATTACTCCACCAGTTGCAACCCCATTTTGGCTAAGAGCAATCTTAAAAAATATAAAATTCCCACTTTGCCACCTTAAAAATGGCTCTAGTAGTTCATCGCACCTAGCCTTACACACATCAAGCTTTACCTCAACACCATTTTTAGCTAAAAACTCAGCCCCGCCTTTGGCATGCTCACCTAAATCTCTTGAGCCAATTACTACACGCTTTGCATCCATAGCAAGAATCAAACTCGCACAAGGTGGCGTCTTGCCTTGATGAGCGCATGGCTCTAGCGTCACATAATAGGTGGAGTTTTTAAGCAAATTTCGGTGATTTTGGATTATGAGATTATATAGCTCATTTGGATTTTTAGCGGCGGCAAATATGCTTTTTAAACTACTATCTTTGCTCTCTAAAGCCTCTTTTGTCGCATTTAATTCAGCGTGAGCTTCTCCGGCTTTTTGGTGAGCACAAATAGATAAAATCTTGCCATTTTCATCTAAAATCACAGCCCCAACTGTAGGATTAGGATAGGTCAAAAGCTGATAATCCCACGCTTTATCAATAGCTAAAGATAGATAAAACTCATCACTCATAGTTACCACTGGATGAAAGTTTTGGCTTTTTTGATATCATTGAAATTTACGCTTACATTACCTTCATCGCTATTAATCAATATATCATCGCCATTTACACTTGTTATCTTGCCAACTATTTGACTCTTATCATTTAGAGCTACCTTCGCCATTTCGCCAATGCTTTTGGCAAAGTGATCTATCTTGCTTAGTTTTCTCTCAAGTCCTGGACTAGAAACTTCTAAAACCCAATCCCCACTAACTGGCGGCATAACATCATAAATAGGCGATAAAAGCTTACTAACAATCTCGCAATCATCCAAGCTCACACCGCCACTTTTGGTTATATAAACTCTATAAATTTGGCGGCCATTTTCGTTAGCTATCTCTGTATCATACAGAGCCACGCCACAATCATTTAATAACTTTTCTAACTCTTCTAAATTCACTTTTTACCCTTTTGTAACTCATCAGCAACTTTAGCAAATAGAGCATCTATATGATTTTGATACTTTAACCTATCATCAAAGATAAAATGAAAATTTGGAGCCCTATACCACCCTTCGGCTGCCATACAATGATTTTGGATATGGCGACTAATCTTTTTAAGATGAGATAATATATAGGCTTGTTCTTTCTCATCAAAATTCATCTTATCTAGATATACAAAGGCATCATATCTGCCCTTTTTACACTCAACATCAGTAACACAAAGTCCCTTTAAATACTCATCTTCAAGAGTGCTTAGGGCTTCTGGGATTAGCTCTTTTAATACACTTTGGGTGCGAAGTCTTTTTAACTCAGCAGGGTTCATATCTCGGCCTTATTCTCTACTTCTTTATAACTCTCAATATAATCGCCCTCTCTCATATCATTATAGCCTTCAATCCCTACGCCACACTCATAGCCTTTTGCTACCTCTTTGGCATCATCTTTAAAGCGTTTAAGTGAGCTGATATTGCCTTCAAATACCACCACACCATCACGGATAACACGAATTTTCGCACCCCTGCTAATGATACCTTCAGTCACCATACAACCAGCGATTTGACCGACTTTTGGCACATTTATAACTTGTCTAATTACTGCTTGACCAAGATCCTCTTCAGTGATAACTGGGCTCATAAGGCCACTTAATAGAGCCTTAACATCATCTAAAAGATTGTAAATTACATTATAGGTTTTGATCTCGACAGCTTTTTCTTTGGCTTTTTCTTTGATATCACCAGTTGGTCTGATATTAAATCCTAATATCACGCAATTTTGACTAGCACTAGCTAATGATATATCACTTTGAGTGATACCGCCTACACCAGAGTGGATAATGCTAACTTTAATCTCATCATTTCTAAGCTTCTCAAGACTAGCTTTAATAGCCTCTAATGAGCCTTGGACATCGGCTTTGATTATTACAGGTAGGTTTTTCAACTCGCCTTCTGCTATTTTGGCACTTAACTCATCTATTGTAACTTTTGTAGATTTGCTTAACTCTTTTTGGCGTAGATACTCATATTTTTTCTGTGCGTATTCACGGGCTTCTTTATCGCTTTTTACGCTAATTAAAGTCTCACCAGCTTCAGGCACTTCGCTTAGACCTATTAATACCCCACACTCTCCTGGTTTAATAGCCTTTAAGCTTCGACCCTTATCATCGCTTAAAGCCCTTACTTTACCATACGCCACACCCGCAACTATGGTATCGCCTACTTTTAATGTGCCGTTTTCTACTATTATAGTAGCTACTGGGCCACGGCCTTTTTGTAATGAACTCTCTATAATTGTAGCTTTGGCCTCTCTATTTGGATTGGCTTTTAGCTCTAAAATTTCAGCTTGTAAAAGCACTATTTCTAATAAATCTTCTATCCCCATCCCCGTTTTTGCTGATACTGGGACAAACTCATAAGACCCACCCCACTCTGTAGGCATGATATCTAATTCAGCTAAACCACTTTTGACCAAATCAGGATTAGCACTCTCTTTATCCATTTTGTTTATCGCTATAATAATTGGCACGCCCGCTGCCTTAGCGTGTGCTATCGCCTCCTTGGTTTGAGGTTTGACACCATCATCAGCAGCCACTACGATAATAACAATATCAGTAACACTAGCTCCCCTAGCTCTCATAGCAGTGAAGGCCTCATGCCCTGGCGTATCGATAAATGTGATATTTTTACCATTTTTTTCTACCATATATGCGCCAACATGTTGAGTGATACCACCGGCTTCACCGCTTGCTACTCTAGAGTTTTGAATATAATCTAATAAGCTTGTCTTACCATGATCGACATGCCCCATTATCGTAACTACAGGCGCTCTAGGCTCGGAGTGTTGGTCATCTTCGCCCTCATAAGCTTTGACATAGTCAAATTCCTCTTGAGTATCTACAATATTAATCTCAATACCAAACTCAGCACCTAAAATTTCAATCTCATCTTCTTCTAAGAAGTCATTTTTGGTAGTCATCTTGCCAAGCATAAAAAGCTTACCAATAATCTCACTTGGGGATTTTTTGATTTTGTCAGCAAATTCATATACTCTAATCTCTTTTGGTATATCTACACTTACAACGCTCTCATTTTGATTATCTTTGATCACTTTTTTATGCTTTTTGCGGCTACTTCTTTGAATTCCGCCTTCAAAGTTAAATCCATTATTTTGCGCAGGTTTATAGATATTTAGAGGTTTTTTAGTAGTTTGAACCCTTTCAGTTTCAATCGGTTTTACTGTGAGGTCTGGTAGCACTACAACATCTTCATCATCGATTACAATATCGTCACCAAATTCACTAAGACCCATTAAATCAAGCTTTGATGAACTCTCTTTTTTAGTGGCTTGAAATTGTTTTTTATCTTTTTTCTTCTTTTTAAAACTCTCCTCACCACTACCAAACATAGATTCAAGTGCTTTATTATTTATCATTGTTGGACTACTAGATTTTTCTACTTTTGGCTGTTCGTCTTTTTTCTTTTTAACAATTACTAAGCCACGCCTTTTATTTATACTTGAATTTGCTAGACTCTCAGGTTTTGATTCATCTTTTTGGTTGGATTCTGGCTGCTGTTTTGACTCTACAGCTACTACTTTTACTGATTCAGGTGCTAGCTGAGTTTTGAGTGACTCATCTTTTATAGTTGGTTTTGACTCATCTTTTAGCGGCTGTTTAACTGCTGGCTTTTTAGCCGATTTAGCCTCTGGGATTATACCAGATTGGACATAATCATAAAGCTTTGCAGCATCTTCTGGACTTACAGCGCTTGAGACAGTAGTCACCGCAAAGCCTAGCTCTTTTGCCTTCTCTAAAATTTTTTTAGACGATGAGCCTAGCTCCTTTGCTATTTCGTGAATTCTAATCTTTGCCATTGACTATTATCTCCTTTAAATTTATACTATTTTTTCCAAATTTTGTAAGTGGTTTTCTTAGCTCTTTTGCATCTTTTTCTATGCAAATTTTACAAACATAAAACGATCTAGCATTGCATAAATTTAATACTATTTCACCATTTACTGATCGGAATTTATAAAGCTCATCTTGGTAAAATCTACTCTTGCAAACCACGCACATTCTAATAGGTTTATAAAATTTTCGCACTATTATATCTTAGTTTTCTTTATTTTTAGCTTTTTATATTAAATCCATCGTTGTCAATATCTAAAATTACAACTCTAAATTTACTAAACTCACTCTGCAAAGCCTGCGCTAAAGCTTGTGCTCTATCATCATAGGTTAAATTCAAAAAGCTTGATCCGCTTCCTGAGAGTGTACTCATTAAAGAACCATTAGCATATGCTACTTCTTTAACCCTAAAAAGCTCTGGTAAAGCACTCATTCTGCACTCTTCATGCATTTTATCAATACTTGCAAGACGTAAATTATCATAATCTTTTTTAATAAAACAGCTACTTAAGTAAGCAGCATGACTAAGATTGCTTACGCACTCGCTCATTGTATAGTTTGCCGGAAGTTTGCCACGGCTTTGCTTGGTATTCATCGGCTCATCTGGAATAACAACCACAGCTTTTAAATTTGAATCAATATCTGTTCTTTGAGTAAAAACTGAATCGCCACTAACAATATTTACTGTAAATCCACCCCAAACGGCTGGCGAAATATTATCAGGATGATTTTCATACTGTAAAGCTTTATTCAAAATTACGCTACGCTCAACCTTAAATCCTGCAATATAATAAGCAGCCGCAATAGCCCCAACTATAACCGAACTAGAGCTTCCTAATCCTCTTGAAAAGGGAATATTGTTTACAAAGTTAAATTTATAATTTAAACTCTTACCATTTAAGCTGGCAATAGTTTCATTAAAAATATTTACAAATGTATTATTTTTTTTCAAAGCAATTTTATCGCTTCCTTCACCTATAATATTAATAGAGCTAATCTTTTGTTCAGTGATGCTAACCTCATTATAAAGCTTTAAAGCTAGACCCAAAGAGTCAAATCCAGGTCCCAAATTCGCACTTGTTGCTGGTGTAAATATTGTCATTATAATCTCCTAAACTGCATCTATAACATAATTTGGCAATGCATCAGCTATCAACTCCAAACCATCTAAACTTATTGGCAACTCAAATTCATACGGTTCAACTCTTTGTAGACTAATAGCCCCATTTTTTAGCACAAAACTCATATTTTTATTGGCTCTAATTGGCTTAGCCCCATTTAAAGCAAATCCATCAACTCCATAAAACTCCAACCCACGAGCCACGCAAAAAGTACAAAGTGTCAAATAAGCAACCTTTAGCCCCATAAAGCTTCCTGGCCCATTAGCATAAATAATTTTACTAATCTCAAATTTAGCACTTAGCAAACCCAAAATCTCTCCTAAGGATTCGCTTGCTTTTTCATCGCTCTTAATCTGCTCAATTAAATTTCCACCTAAATATACACCCACAAGCAAAGGTGAACTAAGGCAAATTACTAATATATCAACCTTTTTTATGCAAATGCCTTTTCATACTCTTTTTGTGTTGCTTCACTTAGAGTTATAATATCATAATTTTTCTCATCGCTTAATAGTGCTACAGTTAATTTATGATTTAAATCATGACTTCCAGCAAAAGCTTCATAATCTCCAATCATAGGTGCTCCAAGTAAGCTTATATCGCCAATTGCGTCTAAAATTTTATGACGGACAAATTCATTTTCAAATCTTAACCCCTCAGGATTTAATATTTTACCACCATCTATTACTACAGCATTATCTAAGCTTCCGCCCAGTGCTAAGCCCATTGAATTTAGTTTTTGTACATCTTTTAAAAATCCAAAAGTCCTAGCCCTTGCTATTTGGTTTATAAAATTTTCTTTACTAAATTCAAAAGTATAACTTTGTAAGCCAATTACTGGATTTTCAAATTTAATTGTATAGTTAAATTTTGGATTAGTTGATGGAGTTAATTTGACATATTTATCGCCCTCTCTTACCTCTACTTCTCGTTTAACTACTATTACTTTTTTATCAGCTTCTAGCTCGACTATACCAGCCTCATCAAGCATCATACAAAAACTAATAGCACTTCCATCCATCACTGGTACTTCATTTGCATCTAAAATAACTCTGATATTATCAATTCCATAGCTATTTATCGCACTCATTAGGTGTTCGATAGTTGATACTGTAGCCTTTTCATTGCCAATTACTGTAGCCATCTGAGTATTTAATACACTACTTGACTCAGCTTTAAAACTTGTAGCCATATCACTTCTATAAAATACTACTCCGCTATCAGCTTCTAAAGGCTCTAAAATCAGCTTAATTGGCTCACCTTTGTGAAGACCAATTCCGACTCCTTCTACTCGTTTTCCTATAGTTCTTTGTTTCACAATATTCCTTAAAATTTTGCAAATTATAATCCTAAAAGGATTAAAAAATCTTAAAATTTCAGCCTTTTATAGCTTTTTTGGCTGAATTTAAAATATCATAGATATTATCTTTCATCCATTTTCTATCCATCCACTCCTCAGGCCTAACCTCAACGCCTTGAATTAACACCCCAAAGTGCAAATGATCGCCAAGCGCTAATCCACTAGTGCCAGTTTTACCAATTATATGCTTAACTCCAATATGCTCACCAGGTTTAACCAAAGTACCATTACAATGCCCATAAAGTGTATAAAGTCCAAATCCATGATATAAAATAATATTCTCACCATAAATTCCATTTAAATCATTATATGCCACAAAAGCTGCATTTTGCGTATCAATTGATGCCATAGCTGTACTAGCAAGATCTAGCCCCATATGCCAGCTTTGACTTACATCTTCTCCATTATAGGTATAAAATCTATGATCTCCAAAACTTGCTACTGCTGCACCATTTCTAAGCGGATAGAATGGTTCAATATAAAAGCTATCTATAATCTCCTCTGGCACTGCTGAAGTTATCTTATGAATCATATCTTCGTTTGAATCCCTTAGAGTTTCATTTACAAATTTAAACTTTGCAAGTCTATCAAGCTCTGGATAATTTTGAGCATATTGGTTGGCTAGCTCATCAATTTTACCATCTAAAAATCTATCACTCAAAGCAATTCTAGACTCTTTATATTTACGATCTTGCAAATAGTAGCCAATACTTGAGAAACTCTTATTACCGGCTTTATCTACAGCCACAATTCTAGCTTTAAAATTTGGGCTTTGTAAATCCCATGCGAGCAAAGAAGCCCAGTAACCATCTTTTACAAATTTAGTTGGTTTAAAAATTCGATCTCCGTTTTGGATATAAACACTTTGTAAATTCTCATCAACTGCTTTAAAAACTACAACAGCTGAGCCACCTTTAGTAATTTTATATGATTGGTTTATGAGTTGAATTTGAGGATTTTTACTATCAATTATCAAATTTACCTTTTTACTAGCTACATTTCCACCTAAAAAACTAGAATCCTTTGCTTCTATTAATAGCTCATATGCACGATTTTTATCTAAAATTAGACTTTTTGGAAATTTTAAATTTATCTGTGCTTGATTTTGTGGTTCATTAAATTTTTCATCCATTATAATATGAGCGCTTTGTCCATCTACTAATGTAACTTTAAATGATTGTAGTGTACCATTATCACTAATATTTAGATCAATTGGAGTCTTTTGATTCCAGTAAATTTCACTATTTATAGATATTTTTGGTGGTTCTGAATCCATTGAATTTGAGTTTAATACTCCAACAACACCAAAAATAAGTCCGATAAAAATCAATGCAAATATAAAAGTTTTAACCTTTGAACCTCTCACAACTATCCTTTACTAAATTTAAATCGCAAAATTCTATCTAAATAAATTCAATAAATAGTATTAAAGTATCTCTCTTAAAGCGCGTGCAGTCTCCATCCACTCTTTTAACTCATCCCACTTCTCGTTTTTTATCATATTTTCGCAAATTTCAAGTTCATTTTTAAATGATGTAATTGCTTCTAAAAGATTATCTTTATTTTGTTTAAAAATATCACTCCACATTTGCGGATTAGACTTTGCTATTCTTGCCATTCCACTAAAGCTACCAGCTGCTAAAAGTAAAATATTTCGTTTATCTTCCTCTTTTAAGGTCGAATTTACCAAACTATAGCTAATTACATGTGGCAAATGTGAGATAATTCCTACATGATGGTCGTGACTTTTTGAATCCATAAATACAATCTTCATCCCAACATGACTTAAAATCTCAACAACTCTTTTAATATGAAATTCTCCAGCGTTTTTATCATCACAAATTACTACTACAGCGCCATTTAACAAAGTTTTAAAAGCAGCCTTTGGTCCTGAATTTTCTGTTCCAGCCATAGGATGAGCTGCAACAAAATTGCTCCTAATTTCAGTTGGGCATGAGCGTAAAATCTGCTCCTTTGTTGAACCAAGATCAACAATTGTAGTATTGCTTGGGATATCTTTTAAGTTTTGCATAACCTTAATAATGGCTTCAACTGGAATTGCTAAAAATATCATATCACAGCTTTTTTTCATCTCTTCAAAGCTTATAATATCATCAACAAGCCCTAAATTTAGCGCATCATTTTCATTATTTTTATCTAAATCATATCCACTAACCTTGTCAATAAGCTTCATATCTTTTAGTGCCAAACCTAAAGACCCGCCAATAAGCCCAAGTCCAATAATCCCTACATGCATAGTGTTTCCTTAGAAATTTTTAGCGTGCGATTATATCAAATTTAGTCCAAAAGGCTACTTAATCAAAAGTTAAAAATATTTATGATACCATTTTACCCATTTTATTTTTAGGTAATTTTATGAAAAAAGCAGTACTTTCAAGCTTTATTGTAGCAGCCGCTTTGGAGGCTACTCAGATTCAGAGTATTACATTTAACGGTCTTTTACATCTCTCTAATGAGAGTGCAACTGATATTAGCGGGCTAAAAGTTGGTAGTAATTTTAGTGATGAGATCGCTAATCGTGCTATTATAAATTTATACAAACAAGGGTATTTTGAAAATATTACTATCGAAGAAAATGCAGGCAATATAATAGTAAATTTGGTCGAAAAGCCAGTAATTGCTAAAATTGATATTAATGGTGTTGTTACAAATGATCAAAAATCCATTGAACAAATAATAGATATCAAAAAAGGTCAAATGTATGATGAGTTTGCACTAAATAATACCAAAATTAGAATTCGTCAATTCTATGAAGCTAGAGGTTATTTTGATACTGTTGTAACTACCGATATTGTACCAATAAATGAGAATAAAAACTCACTTCATATAACTCTAACAGTAAATAGAGGTGAAAATATCATAATCGAAAATGTAAATTTGGTAGGAGCTAAAGCATTAGATTATTCAGATATCGAACCAGCCGTAGCAAATAAAAGTAGAGAATTTATGGGATGGATGTGGGGATTAAATGATGGCAAAGCTAAAATTTATGAACTCCCAGGTGATAGTGCCAAAATTCAAGATGAATATCTAAAAAAAGGCTACTTAGACGCTAGCGTCTCAGCACCAAATTTAAACGCTCATTTTGATAATTACAAAGCTGATTTGACCTATTATATCAGTGAGGGTGAAATTTATAAAGCTAATCAAATTAGTATTAAAGCGCCTGAGTTTTTAGAACTTGATACAGCTGAAATAATTGATGATTTTAAGCTGCAAAAGGGTGATATATTAAACTCATCATGGATGAAATTAGACATTAGCACTCTAGAAAATATAGTAGCAAATAAGGGCTTTGCTTATGTAAAAGTTCATCCAAATATTACAAAAAATAGCGATTATACTGCTGATATAGTCTATGAGGTAATTCCTAAAGAAAAGGTATATATAAGAGATGTGATAATAAGCGGAAATGATCGTACGGCTGACCGGATTATTAGGCGTGAGCTATATTTAACAGAAGGGAATTTATATAATAAAACCGATCTTATAGACTCTAAAAATGCATTAAAAAGAAGCGGATATTTTGAAGATGTCCAGATAATCGAAAAACGTGTAGATAAAGACCAAATCGACTTAGAAATAGCCGTAAAAGAAACCTCAACTGGTAGTATTGTAGGCGGTATAGGCTATGGAAGTAGCGATGGATTGCTATTAAATGCCGGAGTAAGCGACTCAAATGTATTTGGCTCTGGATATAAAGGCAGCATTATGGTTGATAAAAGCGATGATACATTAAGTGGAAATATAAATTTAACCAATCCACGTATAAATGACTCAGCTTATAGTCTTGGTGGGGGGCTGTTTGCTAATGATTATAGCTGGGATGAGTATGATGAGCAAAACTATGGAGCTAATATTATAGGCGGAAGACAGTTAGGCAGATATATAAACGCATATTTAAGCTACCAAATTGAGCGTAGCGAGATAGAGGGGCTAGATGCATTTTATAGAGATGCTGGATATCAAAATGGCGTAAATATCAAAAGCGCATTAACTCCTAGTATATCATTTAACAATACCGATGATTACTATGTTCCACGAAGTGGTATCATTGCATCAACTAGCCTAGAGTATGCTGGCCTTGGAGGCGATATGGAGTTTATCAAAAACCGAACTACATTTAATATTTATCAAGGTTTACAAGACTATATAGATATGGATTTAATTTTACGATATAAATCTGGATTTGGATATATTTATAATGATGATAGCTCAAAATTGCCTATTAATGAAAAGCTATTTTTAGGTGGAATTAACTCAATTAGAGGTTATGATAGCAGATCAGTTACACCAAAGAAAAAAATCTGCAATCCTAAAAATAGCAATGGCACTGTAATAAATGGCTGTGAAATTATTGAAACTGGCGGTAAAATCAGCTTCAATAACTCATTTGAACTAAGCTTTCCAATCATTAATCGCCTTAAAATGCGTGGAGTGATTTTCTATGATTATGGTATGATTGGTCATAGTGATATTAATGAGATTAAGCGTTCTAGTGCTGGAGCTGGTATTGAGTGGATTACTCCTATTGGACCACTTCAACTATTCTACGCTCAAGCTATCGATGATAAAAAAGGCGATGACACAAGCAGCTTTGAATTTACAATTGGTAGAAGATTTTAAGGTATTTGGTTGAATTTGACACCTATCAAATTCAACCTACTCAAACGAAATCACAAAAATCTCAGGCTTTATTAGTTTTCTTATCTCATTTTTTAACATAAAAAAATTCTTTGCACCTTTAATATATAAAGTATTTGAACTAAATTCAAAACTAATATTTGGACTAAGACTCAATGCTCCAGCAAGTCCAAGAATAAAGCTAAGCCATCTAACTACATCAATACTAGGAAGCAATTTTTCAAATTCACCAAGACTATTTATAGCCTTACCCTGATACTCAATCATAGCAGCGATTAACGCCTTTTGCTGATGCGTGTAGCCGTAATTTAGAGCATTTTTCACAAGATATCCACTATGAGAATTCTCCAAATAAAAACCAACACTTCTACCGATATTATAGAGTTTAGAAGCGATTATAAGCTCATTTATATAGCTTGGGTTAAGCTTGTGAAGTGGTGCTAAAATCTCAAATAGAGTCTTTACATGCTTTGTAGTAATACTATTATCACGCTTAGCAAATCTATCTTGAAGGCTCCTAAGACTTGGATTAAAGCCTTTTGGAAAGGCTATTTTATACTTTTGTGGCATTTGGATTAGCTCTTTGGATTTTAAATTTGGCCTTAGAAGATTAGCCAAAAATACCCCCTCTCTAATCCCAACACCGCTAGTATAAACCATCCTAGCTTTTAAATTTTTAGCCGCAGCACTAAATATCATCGCACCCTGTCTAATAGTATCAAAGCGATCTTTTTTAATGGCTATATTTTTTAAATCAAATTCCTTATCTGTAGCAATTTTACTAATTAAATTCAGATAATTTTTATACTCATAAGTAAAATTATGCACTAATCTAATTGGATGATTTTGCAACTGCATAATCGCACCCGATATCGCCCTTAAACTCCCACCTATTGCTATTATATTTTCATTTATAAAGTGCGATGGAATTTGAGCAATTATCTCTTGAGTAAATTTAATTGCTCCATCTATATCTCCCTTATCAAAAAATAGCTCTTTTAATCTAACTGTACCAATATCAAGCGAAATGATATCTACGATTTTTCCATCTTTGATTTTAGCCAGCTCAGTCGAGCCTCCTCCAATGTCAATCGTAGTAGCCTCATTTAGAGGGCTAAGTAGATTTAGTGCTGCGAGCCCTCCATAAAAAGCCTCCATATCTCCACTTATCACTCGCAAATTTAATCCTAGCTCTCTTTTTACCATATTAATAAAGATATTCGAATTTGGTGCATCACGCAAAGCTGAAGTACCGGTACATAAAACCTTACTAACCTTATAAATTCTCAAAAAATGCTTAAATTCACTAAATGCATGTAAAACATTATCCATTGCTTGAGGCTGCAATACTCCACCACGCTCATAAGCGCCCTCTCCAAGACGTACATTTACCTTATACTCACGAAGAATAAAAAACCCAAGCCTACTAGTTCGTTCAAATATCGCCATTCTAGCCGAATTTGATCCAAGATCAATAACTGCAACTCTTTTTGACATTAAATCTCTTTTAAATTTATTTTTTATATTTACTATTTCTTATAGGTAGCGTTAGCGTCGCTATCGTTCCACTTCTATCTATGCGATTACGCAGTTCAATCCTTCCGCCAAGTGCTTGTGCTGCTCCCTTAGCTAAAAACAATCCAAGTCCAGCCCCGCTGCTATTTCCATAGCGCTTAAATGGAGCAAAAAGATCCTTGCTCTCATCAATTCCAATCCCTTCATCAATCACACGAACGATAAATTCACCGTTTGCGAGTGTAGAATTTATCTCAATCGTGGCACCTTTTGGAGAGAATTTAATTGCATTTTGGACAAAATTTTGCAATACATGTAAAAATAGAGTTGGCTGGATCATAATCTTAAGACTATGAGGGCGCAAATTCATTCTAATATTTTTATCATCACCTTTTGCAAGAATTAAGAAATTATTACCAATCTCATTTATATAAGCAATCATATCAGTCATCACTGGCTGTTCAAACTGTGCGCCTTCTTGTCTACCAATCTCCAAAATTGAGCTAATCATTTTATTCATCTGATTTATAGCTTCATTATTGTTTTTTAATGTATCAATATATTTTTGAGTATCACGCTCTTTAATAAGGGTAACTTCGTTTTTAGTTTTCATTACTGCCAGTGGTGTTTTTAGCTCATGCGCAGCTCCAATAAAAAGCTCCTTTTGATACTGTACAAAGGTCAAAATCCTACCAATTAATCTATTTACTCCATCACCCAAAGGCTTAAATTCTACCGGCAATTCATCTGTCTCAACTTCTTGAAGAAATCTCTCATTTAACTGCCCAAGCTTTAGACAAAACGAACGAAGAGGCGCTAGCAACATTCTAGATAGAAATAGCGCATAAAATAAAATTAAAAATATTGCTGTGGAATTAATGATTAAAATATCAACTAAAATTTGATCTACTATTAAACTATATTCGCTAGTATTTTTAGTTAATACTAAAAGACGGTTTTGATATGGATAATATAGCGTTAAATATGTAGCATTAATATCTTTAGTTGAGACAAATTCAGGCCGAGTGAGATTATCATCATTTAAGACTATTTTAATTAGATCAAAATTACTATTTTTATACTCAAGACTCTCATTCTCATTCATTGCAGAGATATTCTTAGCCTCCAAAGTTAGACTTTGGACTATATTTTCAAAGATTGTAATCTTAATATAGTGGTATAACATCACCGAAAATATAACAATTAGCATCGTAGAAGCCGATGCTAATTGTAAGGCAAATTTAGCCCTTAAGCTTTTTTGGGGAAGCAAAATCTATATCCGCGGCGTCTTACTGTTTCAATTGTGGAAATATTAAGTGGTTTATCCATTTTTTGGCGAATTTGATTAATAGCAACTTCAATTACATTTGGCGTAACTAACTCAGGCTCCTCCCAGATAGCATCTAAAAGTTGTTCTTTGCTTACAATCTGGTCGCTATGGCGTGCTAGATGAGTTAAAACCTCAAATGGCTTACCTTTTAATTCAATTTCTGTGCCTTGATATGTAATCTTTTCTTCATCTGGATCAATTGTTAAATCATCAATTTTAATCACATTTGTACCGCCAAAGCGAAGTCTCGCCTCAAGTCTAGCAACTAAAATATCAAAATCAAATGGCTTTTTAATATAATCATCAGCACCAGCTCTAAAAGCTTTTATTTCACTTTCTTTATCATCTTTTGCTGAAATAATCACTACAGATGTGCGCGGAGATTTTTGTTTGATAACATTAATTAAATCAATTCCATCACCATCTGGAAGCATAAGATCACTAAGCACAAGATCATAATTACGAATACCAATAAAATATTCTGCATCATTAAAATTTTCAGAATTATCTGTTTGGTAGCCAAACTCTTGCAAACCTTCGGCTATAGTTTTGCCTAGCGTAGTCTCATCCTCTACTATCAAAATTCTCATTAGCTTTTCCTTAAAAGTAAAAAATTTAATGCGAGATTATAGCAAAATTTAAGCCAAAATTCAAGAAAATTTAAACAATTTTTAATAATTCTTTATTATTTTTGCACCTACAGTAGCATTTTTAATAATTTGAGTTTTGGAAATTTTCATATAAAAACTATTTAGACTTGGGTAGTTTTCTTTGAATTTAATAGAAAAATACTCTAGTGCATCCTCTATTTTATAAAATTTTTGCTCTTTAAATTCACTTTGTGTAACTTCACAGACCTTAGCATAATCTATAAATTCATCAGCGCTAAATTCCATATCAATACAAATTCTTTGAGCTTCGACTCGTTCAAAATCTAAAAGACCAATTATTGTATCAAACTCAAGGCTATCAACAAAAACACTAATCAAATAACCTTGCCCTCAGAACCACTTAATAGGCGTTTAATATTTGGCATATGCTTATAAACTACAATGAATGCAATAATTAAAATTGGCGCATGCGTGTTAATTTCAGGTATATCATAGTGAAATATAAATGATGATACAACCATTGCAAGAAGCGCTATAAGTGAAGCTAAACTAGAAATCTTAAGCACTTTACCAGCAATAAACCATACAATAACAGCAATAATCAACTCAAATGGTAAAAAACACGCCAAAACACCAGCTCCAGTAGCAATTCCCTTGCCACCTTCAAACATCAAATATGGTGAAAAACAATGCCCTACAACAGCTAAAACTCCCATCGCCCAAAGAGTAGCTATGTCAAGTTCAAATATAAATTTACCAACCAAAATAGGTATTACACCCTTAAGCGCATCAAACACAACAGTTAAAATAGCAAGTTTTTTAGCAAGCGAAGGATTGCTTTGTTTAATTACTCTTAACACATTTGTAGCACCAATACTCTTACTGCCACTTTTTTTAATATTTATTCCACCAAAAAGTAAGCCAAAAAGTAAACCAAAAGGCACTGCGCCAATTAAATAAGCAACTAAATAGGCTATTAAATTCTCATTCATATCAACTACTTTCCACCAAAATAAAGAAGCGCTGAACCCCAAGTAAATCCACCGCCAAAAGCATCAAGTAATACCAATGAGCCATTTTTAAGTCTGCCGCTTTCATAGGCATCATTCATCGCCATAGGAATAGATGCTGAGCTAGTATTACCATACTTTTGCACAGTTACAACACATTGAGAATCACTAAAATTTAATCTTTGTTTTACGGCCTCTATAATTCTTAAATTTGCTTGATGCGGGATAAAAAGATCTATATTATCTGATGGAATTTGGTTTTTCTCTAAAATATTAACCACATCTTTTGTTAGAGTATTTACGGCGATTTTAAAAACATCGTTACCAGACATTTTCATAAAATTTAGTCGATTTTCTATAGTATCCTTATTTGCAGGATTTACAATAGCGCAACCCGGAGTTATTAATAGCTCACCTTTGCTTCCATCGCTTGAAGTATGTACATCTAAAATTGGATTGTTATCTCTTGCGCTAACTACGGCTGCACCTGCTCCATCACCAAAAAGCACACAAATACTACGATCGCTCCAGTCCATAATCGCACTAGTTTTCTCAGCTCCAATAATTAAAATATTTCTCTTAGCGCCGCTTTCAATCATAGATTTAGCTAACTCTAAAAGATAGATAAATCCTGTACAAGCCGCACTAATATCAAAGGCCGTTACATCTTTTAAGCCTAGTTTATTTGCGATCACACAAGCAGTTGAAGGCATGCAAAAATAGTCTGGTGTAATAGTAGCACATATTACAGCATCGATATCACTCTTATCTAATCCTGAGCGCTCCAAAGCTTGCAAAGCCGCCCTATAACCTAAGTCGCTTGTAAATTCATCCTTAGCGATACGACGCTCTTTAATTCCAGTACGCTTAGTTATCCATTCATCGCTAGTATCAACTATCTTTTCTAAATCATAATTTGTAAGAATATCTTTAGGAGCATAAGCACCAATTGAAATTAACGAAGCTTTAGTCATTTTGCAAACTTTGTAAGCTCATTTGAAATAACCTCATTTATGCTAGATTCTGAGAATTTAAGAGCTTGGAATATTGCATTTTTGATAGCTTTTGAACTTGACTTACCATGGCTGATGATTACACAATCTTTTACACCAAGAAGTGGTGCGCCACCATATTCATCATAATCAATCTGGTTCTTAAGTCCTCTAAATACACTCTTCATCAAAATCGCACCTAAAATTGCAAGTGGTGATTTTTTAACACTTTGTTTGATAATTTTAGTAATTGCACTAGCAACACCTTCGCTGGTTTTTAATAAAATATTACCAACAAATCCATCGCAGATGATAACATCAACACTTCCATCAAAAATTTGATTACCCTCTACATTTCCGATGAAACTATCGAGTTTTTTAAGCATTTCAAATGCATCTTTTGTAATTTCATTACCTTTGCAATCCTCTTCACCGTTGCTAAGTAGACCAATTCTAGGATTATCAATCCTCATAATCTCTTTAGCATAAGCATAGCCCATAATAGCAAATTCAAATAAATTTTCTGCCTTACAATCAACATTTGCACCAACATCTAAGACCAATGTTTTTTGATTAGCCTGTGTTGTAGGCATTAAAGTAGCAATTGCTGGCCTACTAATACCCTTTACTCGTCCAAGACGTAAAGTTGCCAAACTCATACTAGCACCACTATGACCGGCTGATACTACTGCTTTACAGTCTCCACTACGAACTAGCTCGACAGCTTTAAATATCGTACTTTCTTTACGTTTTAGCGCATCAGTAGCACTCTCATCCATAGCAAACACTTCGCTAGATTGAACAAAAGTAATAAATTTAGAGTATTTATGTGGAATAAGGGATTTTAGCTTACTCTCATCACCTACTAAATAAGCTTGAAACTCTCTTTGTTTTAAAGCTTCAATAACTCCAGCTATAATTGGCTCAGCACCAAAATCCCCGCCCATAGCGTCAATTGCTATTTTAATCATTGTTTATATTAGTACTCGCCAGTTGTTCTATTTACACGGTGAGGCATTTTCCAGCTGCCGTCTTTATCTTTTACGGGCATTGGTAATGTAACTTTATAGTGGGTTCTACGCTTTGCAGCTCTTGTATGACTCACTCTACGCTTAGGTACTGCCATTTTACTCTCCTTCTAAAATTTTACACTTATCACAATAAAAATAATCGCTTTTAAAGGCTTCTAACTCACCAATTAAGATCTCATCTGTATCTATTATACCACCAAAAAATTCTATGGTATTGCTTAGCTCATTATCACTATCTTTATAGATACCATCGCTTAAAATTAGATTTAGTTCTTCATCTAGGCTTAAAACTATATCAGTGCCACAACTATCACAAATATGCTCTAATTCACCGATTAATCTACCGCTGCACTTGGCTAAATTTAGAGTAGTTTTTTTAATACTACCGCTAAATTTAACTCCATCAATGCTACTTTCAAAATTAACTGGCGTAGTAGTTAGCTTATCAAAGCGAATTTTCAATTAAATAACCTTAGCAGATCTCTCTACTAGCAAAGAAAAATGCAATCTCAATTTTAGCATTTTCTAAACTATCGCTACCATGGACTGCGTTTGCGTCAATGCTCTCAGCGAAATCAGCTCTAATAGTACCAGGTGCCGCCTCTTTAGGATTTGTAGCGCCCATTAATTCTCTATTTTTTAAAACAGCATTTTCGCCCTCAAGCACCATTACTACCACTGGGCCACTAGTCATAAATTCGACTAAATCATTGTAAAATGGCCTACTAGCATGTACCTCATAAAATTTTTTAGCATCTTCAACGCTTAATTGTACTTTTTTAGCTGCTGCGATTCTAAGCCCATTGCTTTCGAATCTATCGATAATTTTACCGATTACGCCCTTTTTTGTCGCATCTGGTTTAATTATTGATAGAGTTTGTTCCATATCGATCTCCTATTAATCAGGTTTTAAAAATCGTGATTATATCAAAACTAAGCTTAAAAAAATAGTAATCTTTTTTAATTATAGTTAGATTAAGCTACTACAGGGTTTCTACCATCTCTTAAATTGGCACCAATATCGTCTCTGCTTGGCTGACCTTCTACTATATCACTCCATACAATACATCCATCAGTTGGACAGGCGTTAGCACAGGCTGGTTCATCATTATGACCTACGCATTCAACACATTTATCAGCATAAACATAATAAGTATCTTCACCAGTTGGATTATCTACGTCATCCACAATTGCGCCAACTGGACACTCATCAATACAAGAACCGCAACTAATGCATATATCAGTAATTTTTACTGCCATTTTATACTCCTTAAATTAAATTTAACCCGTAGGTTATCAAATTTAAACTTATATATAACTTAATATAAAATGATAATGATTTTTATTTAAGCTCACTAAGTATATCTAAAACTGATTTTTGAAGCGCTTTATCTTTAACATCAATCTTAAAATATATTTTAGCAATTTTTAAATCACTATTTATAATATTTACACTATCACCAAATGATGTTATACGCATTCTTTTAGTATCTACACCGTTGTTTGCCAGCATTGCAAACACACTATAAGCACGCTCGATTCCTAGCCTATAATCAGCAGCATAATCGCCAAAATCATCAGCATAACCTCTAATATCCACAGCTACAGAAGCTGGAATTTTATTTATAATCATAGATAGAATATTGATAAAGTTTATTACATCTGGATTATAAATTTTTGAACTTTGATGATCAAATTTAATGTTTGCTGGTAAATCAATCGCCACTTGATTTTCTGCTTGATCTAGTGTAACTTTATATCTTTCATTATTTACATTTACATTTGTTGGCGCATCATTTTGTACTTGCATTGTAATACTAGGACTATCAAATTCCTTATCACTTCTTGATGGTTTTTTAGTATCTTTTAATGAGTGAGTATCAGGAAAATCAAAAATCTTTATAAATTCAGTCTTTAATGCCTCTATTTTGGCTTTATTGATTGCTGAAATCGCATAAAGTGCAATAAAAAGTGCCAAAAGCAAAGAGAGAAAATCCGCATATGGAACAGCCCATTTCTCACCTGCTGGACACTCTTGTGCTTTTTTCTTCTTTGCCATATTCTACCTTAGTTAAATTGTGAATTTCTTGGTTCATTTTTATCTAGGAAGTTAAATAATTTTGCTTCCAAGCTTCTTGGATTTGCTCCTTCAGCAATACCGATTAACGCTTCTAGGATCATCTCTTTTTCTTTTATGATGTCTTTTGCATTGTTTAGCATTTTATTACCCCACGGAGCAAAAATAGCATACGAACCCATAATACCAGTAACAGTCGCTGTAAATGCCGAAGCAATACCAGCAGCCATCGCAGCAGGATTATCAAGTAGTTGTAATGCAAGCATAAGACCCATAACCGCCCCAACTAGTCCAAACGTCGGACAGCTCTCACCAGTTCTAATCCAATAATGCGCACACTCGTGATAATATTCTTCAGTTGTCTGAATAGATAACTCTAGATGCTCTTTGACTTCATTTATAGGTTGACCATCAACTAACATATTAAGCCCGGTTTGCAAAAATTCATCTTCAACCGCCATAGCCTTTTGTTCTAAAGACAAAATTCCATTTTTTCTAGCTAGCGTACTATACTCTACTAGCTCTGCAATCCTGGCACTCATATCTACACCAGAGCCTTTAAATACAATCTTTAGCTCTTGAAAAGTAGCCTTGATATATTTTTTGTTTGTAGCAGTCATAGATGAGAACATCGCTGTAGGTATAACAATGAGTACAGAACTAAGATGCAAAACATGCAAAGGATTACCACCTTCTAAAATATCTCCAACCGAGATACTTGCGATGGAAAAAACCATCCCTAAAATAGTAGAAATATCCATAAAGACCCCATTTTAAAAATTACTTAATTATTACATAATTTAACAAAAATTTAACTGAATTTTACCAAATTACTTTAGATTAGCCCAATTTTTTGCTATATTATAGTTCACAACCAATGGAACATTTAAATTTACAACACTGCTCATAACATTAGCCACTTGTGCTCCAAACTCCTGTGCCATATCATCACTAACTTCAAAAATCAACTCATCATGAATTTGAAGCAACATCTTTGCATCGCCTAACATTGGGCGAATTTTAAGCATTGCAAGCTTAATAATATCTGCAGCACTGCCTTGAAATTTGCTATTTACTGCTTCTCTTTCATACATTGCAACCTGCATAGCTGAGGCATTAGAAAAATCAAAATACCTACGCCTACTAAGTAAAGTCTCTACAAATCCATCTCTTTTGGCACTATCTTTTATACTTTGAAGATAATCTTGAACGCTACTAAATGCATTAAAATATCTAGTAATATACTCTTTAGCTGCCTTTTTGTCAATATCTAAATTAGCACTAAGTTTATTCACTCCCATACCATATATTAATCCAAAATTTATAGATTTTGCAATTGCTCTATTTTGCTCATTTGACTCACCAAAGATATTTATAGCTGATTGAGCATGAATATCTTTACCACTTTTAAATGCCTCTACAAGTGCTACATCCTTACTAAAATGCGCTAGCAATCTAAGCTCAATTTGGGAGTAATCAAGACTTAAAAGACTATAACCATCTTTTGCTTCAAATACTGCTCTAAACGGCTTAGCATAACTTCCACGAGCTGGGATATTTTGCAAATTTGGATTTTTGCTAGCTAACCTACCAGTTGCTGTACCAGTATGAATAAAACTGGTATAAACCCTGCTATCAACATCCTTTTGGGCTAAATTTAAAATCGGCTCACAATATGTACTTTGTAGCTTATAAAGCTCTCTATACTCTAAGATTTTAGCGACACATGGATGAAGCTCTACTAACTCACTAAGCACACTCTCATCGGTGCTATAACCAGTTTTTGTCTTTTTTTTGCTAGGAAGCTTTAGTTCATCAAACAGCACTTCACCTAACTGTTTAGTAGAGTTTATATTAAATTTTATTCCACATAGCTCATAAATTTGAACCTTTAAGCTCTCTAACTGGATATTATTTTTATCAATTAATTCCCTAAGCTTAGATTGATTTACTTTAATTCCATTATCTTCCATATCAAGTAAAGTTAATATAAAATCAAATTCAATCTCTTTGGCAATTTTTAGCATATTAGGCTCAAGTTTCTTACAAAAACTGTTATAAAATCTAAGCGTTATCAACGCATCTTCAGCTGCATATTTTGCTGCGCTCTCTAGTTCTACACTAGCAAAGGTTTCACCCTTTTTTACAATGCTTTCAAATTTAATCGTATCATAATCATAAAGTTTTTTAGCTAGCGCATCCATTCCTACACTTGTACTTGGATTATCTAGCCATGCCATTATCATCGTATCAGCATAATTTTTCGGTGGTTTTATGCCAAAATTATTTAGTATAATTTTAAAATCATATTTTAAATTCTGCCCAATTACAAAAGCTGAAAAAATCTGCTCAATTGCCCAAGCTGCCACTTTATAGCTAACCATATTAGGTACACCAAGATAGCTATGATTTATAGGAACATAGTAACTCTTTTGTTCATTAAAACAAAAGCTAAATCCTACAATTTTAGCTTCTCTAGCCTCTATGCTAGTTGTTTCAGTATCAAAAGCAATTAGCGTATCACTACTAATACCCCCTAAAATCCTTTCTAGCTCACACTCATCAGTAATCAAAACCGGCTCAAAACTTAGCTCCTTTACTGACTCATCACTTCTAAGATTAGCTAAAAGGCGATTTAATGAATACTCTTTTAGAATATCTTGTATATTTATAAGTGGATTGTGTTGAGGGAATTTGGCATTTTGTAAATCAGGTGTTTTAAGCCCATCATATAAACTTGCGAGTCTCTTAGATATAAAAGCACTCTCTTTACCATCAAAAAGCAAATTTTTAGTTCGCTCATTTCTGACTTGATTTAAATTCTCATACAAATTCTCAATAGTTCCAAACTCATCTAAAAGCTTCTTTGCGCCCTTATCTCCAATACCCTTAACACCTGGGATATTATCGGCACTATCACCAGTTAATGCTAAAAAATCTCTAACCTGCTCAGGATATATGCCATATTTTTCATAACAACCATCCCTATCATATAACTCCTTTTTAGCTGGACTATAAATGCTTACTCTATCATTGATTAACTGATATAGATCCTTATCATGAGTAACTACTTTAATTAATAAATCATCTTGTGGATTATTTTTGATAAAACTTGCAATAATATCATCAGCCTCATATCCTTCAACTCTTAGGCTACATAAGCCCATTCTCTCAATCATATCAATACATATTGGAAGCTGCTCTTTTAGCTCCTTTGGAGCTTCTGAGCGGTTAGCTTTATAATTTGGATCTATATCATTTCTAAAAGTTTTACCTCCGCTATCAAGGGCAAAAACAATATAATCACTATGAAATTCTTGCTTTAAATTTGCTATAAAATTAGCAAATCCATGAATCATTCCGCTTGGTTTGCCATCTTTATTTTTCAAACCACTCATAGCATAATATAGACGAAAAAAGAATCCAAAAGTATCAATTATTGTTAGAGTTTTCACGCTTTCTCCTAAATTTATCACAAATCTTACAAAGGCCGAATTTTTTAGCCATATTTCTAAGTCCTATAAAGATAAAAGCCCCTATATAAATTCCGCCAAAATCCTCTATAAATCCAATTAAAATTCCCCAAAAACCTATCCCTTCAGGCCTTGTAAATGCTAAATATAAACTAAACATAAAAGCACAAGCTAAAAATATATACTTTTTACGCTCTTGCAAATCATAAAAAAATCCAAGAATAAATCCAGGTAACGCACATATAATTGCACGCGCTAAACATATCATTAAAATTACTATAACTTCCATAATCTATATCAAAATCTTACTAGCAACGCCGATAATGGCACTATTTGAACGAAGTATATATGGAGAATTTAGAGCAAATTTAATTCTTATTTTATCTCTTTCATTTTGACTAAATCCACCTTCTGGCCCGATAAAAAGCATCTCTTTGCCCTCATATCCAGATAAACTCGCCCCACCAAAATCAATAAGCGCTATATCGCTTTTATAAGCTAAAAGCTCATCAATACTATTGAAAACCACAATCTCCATGATAGAATTTCTACCACACTGCTGAGAACTACTAATTAAAATCCGCTCTAATCGCTCTAAATTTATCTTAATATTTCGCTGGGAAAACTCACAATATACTAAATTTAAACGCCCTACACCAAGCTCGTTTAGACTTGGCAAGCTCTTTTCTATTACGCTAGGATCAACTACTGCCCACGCTAGCTCAAATTTATGCTCTACAAAAGGGATTAATGATTTAAACACTAATTCCAAGCTAGCTCGCCTTCTATCCATACTAATAATCTCATAAATATAGCTATATCCATCTTTTAAATTTCTTATATCTACTCTTTTACCTTGAGTCAATCTAAGAGCTTTTAAATGGCTAAAGCTATCGCCATCAATATCTATATTCTCGCTTCCAGCACCAGCATGATATATAAATTTCATAATACAATTCCAATAAATGTCCCAAATCCAACAATAGCTATTTCACAAAATATTTTTATAGCCATAAATTTCTTAAATTTACCAAATTCCTTATTAACCCTTACTGCTTTTAACCGCTTAAACCCAATCACACCAAGCGGAATTAATCCTATCCAGCATACAATCATTACCCAAATCGATAAACTCATACTAAAGTGTAAAATAGCCAAATTTAGCATTCCAGTAAAAAATATAAATGCCATAAAAACATAATAAGTCGGTAAGAAAAGCATAAGTCTTTTAATATAACCAAATTTAGCTGTATCACCGATAAACACAAGCCCTAGATGAACTACAAGCAAAGCTAAAAGTATCTTTATAAATACAAGGTGTAAGCTAGCACTAAGCGCATATGTCTCAATCATTCTGCTACCGGCATTGGTGGAAAGTCGCTATCAATTGTTGCATTACCATCGCTTTTAGCAATTGGCACATCTGGTGGTGGAATTTCTATAGCGTCATTTTTATTAGTTTGTGATGCTTTATCCTCACAACCACAAAAGCTAACAATTAATAAAATTATCAAGGATAATTTTCTCATTAACACTCCTTTGGATTTATAAATTTATTGCCATTTTTAAGCTGTTCGTAAAAATCAAAATCATTCCACTCATTTTTAATCTCATCGCTAAAGATTATCTCATCTAAATTTATAAGCCCCATTTTTGTGCTATATGCATCCTCTCTAAAACACTGCGCATAACCAGTAGCTGTTTCATGCACAATAATACTATAAAGCTCTACACCTTTTTCACCATTTTGCATAACACACTGACTAAGTAGCTTATCAATTAATACAAAAAATATACGGCTAAAATGTTCAGCACTTGGGTTATATGGAAGCTCTATCCAGCGTTTAGAATGCTTTTTCATATCATTTTTATACTTATCGCTATCTTTTGCATATAATGTGGTCGTGTGATCAAAACTATCAATAATCATTCTAATGTGCTGTTTCATAAGCCCAAAATCATACACCATTCCAGCAGCATCAAGATAATCAGACTTTAATAACACCTCACATCTATAGCTATGACCATGAATACTCTCCTTGCAGCGCTTAGAACTACAAAATCTTACGATATGTGCATTTTCAAAATCATAAATTTTTCTAATTATCATACATTAAACTCCATTTAAATCATTCCAAATTCGAATATGCAATCTATCGCTATAATTAAATCCATTTTCTATACATAAATTTACTACATTTTTAGCGTTGTATTCTAGCTCATTTTGGTCTCTTGCTAAAGGCATACACCAAACCTCGCCATTTTGTAAAGCTAAAATTTCTTTAATTTCATCAATCTGCTCACCAGTAGTTACAAATTTATAAAAACAACTAGCATTGCTAAATAGTGATTTTAACGCTTTTTTATTAATTCTTTTATGGGCTGGTTCACCACTTAGGGCTAATTTTACACTTACAGCAAAAGTGCATTTTTTATATATTGGAAATTTAGCAAAATCAACATCAATTGTTCCATTTGTCTCAAACTGTACGCTAAATCCCACACTAATAGCATATTCAAGAAACTTAAGCAAATCACGGTCGCTATAATAGATAAGCGGCTCGCCACCAGTGATAATGATTAAAGGTTTATGTTTTAACCCAAGAAGTAAGCTAATTAAACGCTGAGAGTCAAATTTTTCATACTCAAAATGCGATGATTGTGCGGCTCTAATAGTATCGCACCCTAATAACATCTCTCCAGTTTTTGGTGAGCGAAGAGAACAACCAAACCCAACACATTTAAGATTACATCCACCAAGACGGATAAAAAATGCATTTTTACCTTGAAATTTTCCCTCGCCCTGAATCGAACTAAAATACTCAACAATCTCAACCATATTATCCACCAGTTTGATAAAATGCCCTACTTGAGATCTCGCCTTTACCGTCATTTTCCCATTTGTTCTTCTCAGGTTTTGCATCTAAGACAGCTTTTAAAATCTCTCTAGCTTTTGTATAATCTCTAGCTCTCATAGCTTCTTTTATGCTTTGACCATCTTCATAGTATAAACATGGAATTAAAAGCCCATCAGCACTTAGGCGTAAGCGGTTGCAACTAGCACAAAAATCATGCTTATGTGGATCAATTATTCCAAATTTATACCCATCGCTGGTTTCAAATAGGCTTGAAGGGCTATTTGGGCTTTTTGTAATCTCTTTTATGCTATACTTTTTAGATAATATTTCTAAAATATCATCCTTTTTAAGTCCCTTTAAATCACTAGCAGCGTGGGTATTTTCCATAAATTCGATATAACGAATTTGAGCATTTTTGCTTTTTGCAAACTCTAAAAGTTCTATTAACTCTCCATCATTTACTCCACGCAAAGCAACAGTATTTAGCTTTATTGCAAATCCTTCATTTACTGCCTCATCAATTCCGGCTAAAACATAGCTTAAAACTTCCTTTCTAGCTAGAAAATTGGCCTTTTTAGCATCTAAAGTATCAAGCGATATATTTAATCTTTTTAATCCAGCCTCCCTTAACTCTTTAGCTTTTTGCTTTAAATAATATCCATTTGTCGTCATCGCTAAATCAAGACCTGGCTTATAATCATTTATCATTTTAACAAATTTTTGAATATCTTTTCTTACTAGCGGCTCACCACCTGTGAGTCTAACCTTTTTTACTCCATTATCAAGGCAAATTTTAACAAATTCAAACATCTCTTCGTAGCTTAAGATATTATCCCTACCAATGTTATTAAATTGATTATCTTCTGGCATACAATATCTGCATTTAAAATTACATAGCTCAGTTACAGAAATTCTTAAATAATCAATCACTCGACCAAATTTATCAACTAGCATTACATCTCTTTTTTAAATTTCAAAATCATCGTAACTTGTCCTACGCCTAGTTGAAGATCTTTAGCAATCATCTCAGGACTTTTTCCAGCCCTATACATCTCAACTACCTTGCTCTCATTGCTTACTTCAAAACTTGGCGGTGTAATTTTGCTTATACTTTTAGTTCGTTCTTCAAGGTTGTATAATCTATCTAATTGATCATCTTTTATCTCATTTACAGATTGTTCTATTATGCGAACATTTTCTATTATTGGAGCGATTTTATGACTTAATCCTTCGCTAATTTTAATATCAATTTGATGCTCTATCTGACTCATATCAACTGGATTTTGTAGCACTGGTGGCGGAGTTTGTGCTAATTCTGTTAGTTGTTTTTTGAGCTGATAATTCTCTTTTATTAGACCCTCTATTGCTAATTCAAATTTAGCAAATTTTAGATTTACTTGCTTATCTCTTAGCCAAAATATCGCTCCAAACACACCCAATAATAGCGCAAATGCTACATAAAGTAATAACTCATTGCTCACTATTTTTAACCTTCCTTATCTCTAATCTCTCGCTCTCAGCTACAAAAGCGTTCCACTCACGCTCATTACCTCTTGAAATTTTTAAAATCTTAGCACACTTTGGCGTAATTGCTTTAAAATATACCATAACTTCACGCTTGATAAATAATGGCAAATTTACTCTAGCAAAATAACTAGTCCCAATTTCTAAACAATCTTTATCAAATTCAAATCCCTCATATCCGATTTTACTAGTATCAAGGCAAAATTTAAGTGGCTTTGGTGGAGTGTGCTGATTTTTAATGATATTTGATAACTCTTCTACTTTTTTATATAGTTCAACTAAAAGCTTTATAGTTAGCGGATCGCTATTCTCACCTTCACCCCTAGCCATCTCGATGCTTAGCCACTCATCGATATTGCTCCTACTTTGATTAAACTCACTCTCGTGCGCCCCATCCATATCGGGTTCAAACTCAATCTCAACCCTACTACTAATCAATCTAAAATCTACCATAAACTCACCAATACAAAGATAAAAAATATAATCCCTAAATAGCCATTTAAAGTAAAAAATGCTCTATCAATCTTACTAAAATCTCGTCTAACAATTCTATGTTCAAGATATAAAATAATTCCACTAACTGCTACACCTATAAATCCTATTATTCCAAGCTTTGCACTAATAGCAAAAAGTAGCCAAAAAAGTATTGTAAGAAAATGAAAAAGAGCACAAATAAACATCGAAGCCTGCGCCCCATAAATACTAGGAATACTAAATAATCCCATTTTTTTATCATAATCCATATCTTGCAAAGAGTATAAAATATCAAATCCGGCCACCCAAAAGACAACCCCACAAGATAACAAAATTACCCACAAAGGTATATCAGCAAGCACTGCAATAGCCCCAGCAATTGGTGAGAGCCCAAGACATATCCCAAGAACTACATGTGCAAGGCTAGAAAATCTTTTAAAGTACGAATATGCTCCTAGAATTGCTAAAATCGGAAAGCTTAACCAAAATGCAAGTGAATTTATAAAATATGCTACAACTACAAAAATTAATGCGTTTAACCAAATAAAGATTAATAAATTTTTACTGCCAATTCTACCATCTACACTTGGACGAGAAGCGCAACGTGGATTATCTTTGTCAATATCTCTATCTAGATAACGATTTGCTCCCATAGCAAAATTTCTGGCACTAACTGCACAAAATAACCCCAAAATCAACAATTCAAAACCAAACCAAACCGAACCATTTGCACTTTTTGAAGCTACAATCATTGCTACAAAGATAAATGGCAAGGCAAAAACAGAATGTTTAAATACAATTAATTCATTAATATCTTTTAAAATTTGTATAAATTTCGCCATATTTTTCCTTTAAGTTATTATTTTAGCAAAATTTATCTAAATTTTGATTGATAAATAGCTATTTTAAGCAATTTAAGGTGATGGTTTAGATAAAATATACAAAAATAAAGAGTGTAAAATGTTTTATGAATTTGCAATTATTGGCACTACTGCAAGTGGAAAAAGCGACTTAGCTATTAAGGTTGCAAGAGAGCTTGATGGAGTGATTTTAAGTCTTGATTCATTATGCCTATATAAAGAAATTAATATCGCTAGTGCTAAGCCAAGTAGCGATGAGTTAGCTCTTGTTAAGCATTTTGGAATTGATATAGCTAGTCCTAATGATGAGTTTTGCGTAGGGGATTTTATCGCTGAATATAAGCAAGCTTTAGCATATGCAAAAAATCTAGATATTCCATTAATAATTACTGGTGGAAGTGGGTTTTATCTAAAAGCTATGCTAAGTGGCCTAGCGCCTAAAACAAAGTCAATCAAAATAGATATAAGTGATGATGAAATTTGGAATTTAGCAGTAAAAATTGATAGCGAATTTTGCTCTAAATTTAGCAAAAATGATAAATTTCGCCTACACAAATGGTATCAAATTTACACCCAAACTAGCGCCATTCCATCGCAATGGCTACGAGATAACACAAGCCAACCGGTGATTAAAAACTTACCAATTTTTGAATTAGTTTGGGATAAAATAGAACTAATAGAACGCATAAAAATCCGCACCAAAAATATGCTACAAAATGGCCTAATAGATGAGGCTGAGTATCTATTTAAACACTATAATAACTCTTTAAAACCGCTTAATTCCATTGGTCTAAAAGAGTGTAAAGAGTATTTAAATGGCAAGATTAATCTAAATGAACTAGAAAATCTAATAATTATTCATACCACTCAGCTAGCTAAACGTCAAAGAACATTTAATAAAGGCTTTGATAGTATAAAACTTGATGGAAAAAATCTAGATTTAAGTGTGGTTTTAACTCAAATCAAATCGCTAAATTCCATCAACTAATAACTTTTGCTCAGTGCAAAGCCCACGCCACTGGCTATCACCTGCAATCTCTAAGCATTCATTTATATATTTAGCTGCTTCTTTTAAATTATTTTGCGAGATTTCAATTTGAGCTATTTTATGCAAGGCCCTAGCACGGTTATGCGGTTTTAAATTTAGCGCAAAAATCTCCTCAAGCTCATTTTTTGCCTCTTGAAGTTTTGACCTTGCAACTAAACTATCTATATATATAAAATTTGCTTCTGGGCTAAATGTATTAATATTTAGCTTTTTTTGTAAATTTAACACTTTTATAGCATAATCTACTGCGATTTGATTTCCTTGTTGATTAGCATAATGCATAGCAGTATCATAAGCCTCAATCAACATCAAATCAATACCTCTTTTCCCATCTAAGGTTTTAAGCGCAGATGTAGCCTCATCAAATCTATTAAGCTTTAAAAGTGAATAAAATCTATATATAATCGCCTCACTTGGATCACTATATGGCACTTTGCTAGCTAGCTCAACAGCCTTAAAGCTAGTATCGATAGCATTAGTATAACGAGTAATTTTATAATTTATTTTAGTAAAATTATTTAACCAAACAACACGATTATTTAAATTTGGCTCATTAAGATGTTGTTCGGCTAAATTATATGCTTGAGTATAGCGCCTCATTCTATCATAGCAGTTAAATAATTTTAGTTTATCAGAAATTTTATCTTCTAACCCATATTCATCTATTAAAGCTATAAGATCTATACAATCTGAGTTTTGATTGCGGTTATTGGCTAAATTTAATGCTGCAGCATTCATTACATCAGCAACCTTACTCTCATTTAAATCAGCTATAAGACCACGCAATTTTAAAATATCGCCATATTTTTTCTCTTTAAAGCTTAAATCAACTTCAGCCTTAAGAGCCATTTTAGCTAACTCTTGTCCAGGATAACGCTCTAGCAAATCAGCATAGTGAGCGTGTTTTTCTTCGCTGCTTGTATTTGGCAAATCAAAAAATAGAGCATCTATAGCCTTATCTATTTCGCTAGTAAATTCATTATCAGGATACTCTTTTTTATATCTTTTTAAATATTCATGAGCGCTCACAGGGTCGCTTCCACGAACTAGTGTAGTACCTAAGCGACGAAGGCTAATTTCATAATGTCCATCATGTAAGGTTGAATCTTCAAATATCACTCTATAAAGCTTGGAGGCTGTATCAAATAGGCCATTAGCACGTAATTCATCAGCAACCTCTATACTATAATCTTTATTATCTAAAATATATTTTGAATTTGCCGTAACAACTCTATCGATATAATGCGCTGCTTCAGTAAATCTTTGCTGCGAAAGATAAATTTTAACTAGCTTTAGCGAGGCTTCACTAGCAATATCTGGATCATTTGAGCTATATAAAACATCTTCATAAAATCTCATTCCATCGCCTAGTTTGCCTTGGGCTACTAAATAATCAGCATAACCCATAATTGCTCGCTTGGTCCATTGATCTTCACTATATTCAGTCATTAACATATCTAGTATATACTCTGCATCTTCACGCAAATCGCTATTTAAATGTGCCATCATATTGATGTATAAAACCTCAGGATAATTTCTATCAGAACCATTAAATCTCATCCATAATTTGGCTGAATCTATAATAGTTTGATTAATTTTTTGAGTAGATTGGTACTCTGCTTCTTGGATTACTAGCTTATCCATAGCACGAATTTGATATAGCAAAAACTCTCCTAAGAATATACTATCTGGGTGCATATTCATCGCTTTTTGACTCTCAAAAATAACCTCTCTATAACCTTTACGCTCATAGCTCTTTTTAATCGAGAGATATATACCCATATCGCCATTTTCGTTATATGTAATTGGTTCTTTATTTAAATCTAAAGCACCTACACTTGGATGTATTAAATTTGGATATTTTATAGGAAAATTTATCCCATTAATATAGCTAGTATCTAATTCATTAAGGTGTTTATTTATATTAATAGTAAAATGTTTTGAATGGCTATCTTTATCAGCTTTAGCATTATGCGAATCAAATAGTTTATTACTTGCATTAAAGATTCTAGAGGACATTTTGGGCTGAATAACCACTGTAAATCCATCGCTTACAGGATGGAAACTAATTCTAGCAAATGGTAAATCTTGATTTTTTAAATTCTTTTCAAATTTAGCAAAAACCTTACAACTATATACTTTATTCTCTTCATTATTGCGTTCTTCGCAAATTATCTCCTTATCATCTTGAAGATGGATTATATAGTATGAATCGCCATGATACTTACCAGCATTTATACTTAATGTAAAAGCATGCAAACTAACACAAAAAAACAGGAAAAAAATTACACATCTCATATGCTTATTATATCACAAGTAAATTGAGCTTAAGCTTGAACGAGGGCTAATTTTTAGCTCTTTTGATTGGGTAAATTTATTTTTTTTAAATTTTGCCAATCCAGCTCTTGCTATCATAGCAGCATTATCACTACAAAATTCCATTGGTGCTACTAGTAAATTTATATCAAATTTATCACACAACTTAAGAAGCATACTGCGTAGATATATATTTGCGCTTGCTCCGCCTACTACGCCTAGATTTTTAAATTTATATTCTATACAAATCCTATTAAGCTTATCTATAATATGTTCACATGCAGCCCTTTCAAATCCAGCTGCGATATCGGCAAAATCAATATCTTGGCTGTTATTTGCTACACTCTTTTCTATTTCTAATCTAACTTGATTTTTAAGCCCTGAAAAGCTATATTCTAATCTTTTATCACCCTTTAATGGAATAGTAAATTTATATCTATGACTATTTGATTGTTTAGCTAAATTCTCAATTGCCACTCCACCAGGATAACCTAGCCCCATCATTTTAGCAACCTTATCAAAACTCTCGCCAAAGCTATCATCGCCAGTCGAAGCTAGTGTGGTAATATCTCCATTTTCATCAACATATAAAATCATAGTATGGCCACCACTAACTAATAAAACACCAAGAGGCAGCTGTTCAGATTCTTCTAAAAATAGCGAAAAAATATGTCCTACTAGGTGGTTTACCTCAATTAATGGCAAATTCAATCCAATAGCAAGTGCTTTTGCTACACTTACTCCACCAACAAGACTTACACTAAGACCGGGTTGATTTGTTACTGCAATTGCTTTAATATCCTTAAAATATGGCTGAATCTCTTTAATCAAATTTGGTAATGCTGCAGTATGAAGTCTTGCAGCTAGCTCAGGCACAACACCGCCATATTTGCTATGTTCTAATTCTTGGCTAATTTTTTTATGATATTTTAGCTCTAAATCTAAACCCAAAAGTGCTACTGAACTATCATCACAACTACTCTCAATCCCTAAAATCACTTTACAAACTCCACCAAAATCATACCAATAAATTTATCTTTTGAGTCTGTCTCTTCATAAAATTCAACCCTATAAATTGACTCATCTTTATCCATAGAAAAGCGTGATTTTATCATATCTTTACTAATTTTTATACCGCTTTCATCTACTGGGGTTGTGCCATAGCCTATTATATTGGTTCTCACCCCATCTCTTTTGATTATCTCAAAGCTATTTTTAGCACTAATTTTTTGTCCTAAAATTACAAATTTAGGCTCTCCTTCATCTATGCGAATTTCAATTTCATTAATCAAATTTGAATACTCAAAAAACTGCGGCGTAAATCTTGTTACAATCTTATTGCCATAATGGATATTATATTCATCTTTATTTTTAGTAAGAGCAACTAAAGCATTATCACAATCAAACTCTAGCTCACCATCATTTGAAAGCGGAATATAACCTAAGCGAGATTTTGGCGAATAAAACATAAACTTTCCGCACACTAAAACAGATAAATCCTCATCAAGCGCCTTTTTAACGCCTTGCGGTGTTAGCTCAAATTTACGCTTAAATTCGATCCCAGCTAGCTTTAAATACTCTTCTACTGCAATTAAGTGATAATAAACTCTCTCATGCACCGGCAAGGTTTTACTCGCTTCATTTGCATATGCTGCCTTACCATTTTTTATCGCAAAATATGAAAGGCTCTTTAACATCTCTTTATCACCTTTGGCTGTATGCGTGTTGCGTAAATGGTATGTATGCTTTGGATCTAAAAGGTGCTTATTTAACTCTTTTACTACCTTATTTGCAGTAACTTCTAAATCGCCATATATAACATTTGGCAGAGTTGCTTGGTCAATAATAGCAATATTTCCCCAGCGATTTGGATTCATCATTTTATTTATATATTTTGGACGATAAAAACCACTTCCATCGTGCAAATTTATAAGCATAGTAATATTAGGTTGTAAAACCAAAGATTTAATCTGTTCTACTATATCTTTTTCAGGGTCTTTATCTGAAAGTGTATCAAATTTGCGATTCATATCTCCATTTATGCCACGAGATTTTTTAATAATGCTTGGCATATTTAAATTTGGCACTACATATAGCGATCCTGATGTAATCTCATATCCACGAGCTAATAAATTAGCAGACATAAATCCACCTGGTTCATCGCCTTGAATTCCGCCAGTTACAAGTACAGTATTGTTATTATCAATACCAAGTTTTATTAAAGAAAACTCGCCATAAGCATAACTAGCAAATATAAAAATAGTTAAAAATGCAATAATTTTACGCAATATAATTCCTTTAATTTCTCATATTTTAATAATTTTTTGTTAAAAATTGATAAAATTTAACTAATATATCTATGTTTTATATACTCTCTTACTTTTTGATTTATCTCGATTACAGACTCTAAGCTATCTAGTTTAAAACAAGAAAATCTATCCAAAGCATCAAAAATCGCACTACTAATGGAGTTAAATTTAACCTTCTTACTTAAAAATCCTGCTACTATTTCATCATTTGCAGCATTTATAATTGCACCAATTTGTGGATTTTGCAAGAGATTATCTTTTAAACTAAAAGCCCTATATCGCTCTAAATCAATTGGCTCAAGAGTTATATTTTGTAATTTTGCAATATCTAAATTTTCAATAATTCTTTGATTATTAAGACCTATGGCATGAGCAATAGCTAATCTCATATCTGGCTTTGATATATGCGCAGTTGTAGAGCCATCTTTAAATTCGATAAGTGCGTGAATTAAAGACTTTCTTTCTATATATGCTTCTATATTTTGGCATCCATATAGCCAAAACGCTTCAATAATCTCAAATAGCTTATTTACCATTGTAGCGCTATCAATAGTAATCTTTGCCCCCATATTCCAATTAGGATGTTTTAATGCATCTTCTACACTAGCATCTTTTAAACTAGAAATATCACGCCCATAAAAGGCACCACCACTTGCTGTAATAATCAATCTATGTAGCTTTGGGCGATCTTTTAGCAAAAATTTCAGTCCAAAATGCTCACTATCAATTGGCGCAATCTTTGAACAATCTAAGAATTGCCCACCAGCTACAAGACTCTCTTTATTTGCCAACGCTAGATCAAATCCCAACTTTAAAGCCATCACACTAGGCACTAATCCATCAAATCCTACAAAAGCATTTATAAGTTTTAAGCCATGACTTTGCTCATCACATGCTATTAAAAATTTCTCTATTCCATCTTTTTTGCTAAAAACAAATTTGTGATTTACCAAAGGTTTTAAGCTATCATCATCTATATATACTAATTTTGGAGAAAATTCCTCTATTTGTGCATTTAATACTTTAAGGCTACTTTTACATGCTAAAGCATCGACTTTTAAGTTATACTCTTTGGCTAAATTTAATGCATTTAGACCGATACTTCCACTGCTACCAAGAATTATCATACAAGCACCATATACATCGCCAAGACGCCAAATAGATATCCATCCATTCTATCTAATAATCCACCCTGTTCACCTAGTATTACACCACTATCTTTAACGCCTGCTAAACGCTTTAAATAACTCTCAAATAGATCTCCAAATATCCCAAAAATTACCACACTAACTGAACATAAAATAACAATTAAAAAGTCTATATCCATCAAAAATAACCCAGCAGCCACACCAAATACAGACCCAATCACAAATCCGCCTACAACACCTTCAAGAGTCTTATTTGGGCTTGAAGCACTAAAATTTCTTTTGCCAAAAAATTTTCCTATAAAATAGGCCCCACTATCACTAGCCACCACGCTAAAAATAAGCCAAAATAGTGCCGCAATTCCATAACTTTGATAAATTGCAAAGAGTATAAACATTGGTGCAGTTGGATATATAAATGGCAAAATTATCTTTAAATTCTCATTTTTAGTATATGCTAAAACACTAGCTACTACAATCAAATTTAGAAGTATTATCTTAAAAATATCTTGAATTCCACCAATAAAAGGTAGTAGTGTAAAAAATGCCACTGCAATCACTGCAAGCGACTTTTCCTTAAGTCCATAAAGCTTTAGACTCTCTAGCACAGCAATAGCCAAAAGTACGCCAAAAATAGCAAAATTTAGCCAAAAAATATCTAGCACCACAACTGCCAAAAACGCCGCAAACAAAGCGACCCCAACAAAAATTCTCTTTTTCATAAACAATCCTTAAAAGCTGTGATTTTACCCAAATTTAGCTAAAATTTAACCAAATTTAGTTGATGAATTTGGCTACTGTTTGACGCTTATTATATGTATCAAAATATTTTATCTCAACCTTTCCAGCCCTATTTGGTAGCTTACATTGCAAAGCCCACTGCCTTACTACTCTATCTAGTAAACTGCTAACTCCATCAATGCGACAGCTCTCTATCCTCTCTCCATCAAAACTTACTATAACATTACTTGTGCCAGCTCCATAAATATATGCCCCAAGCATTCCACGCTTAGCTACTACAATATCTATTTTGCTAATATCTCCAGCTTGTAATGCTATACAAAAAAGCGCTAAAAATATATATCTCATATTACACCACTATATCTAATCTTTTAAACTCAATCCCATCCATTTCATCAAATTCGCCATCATTACTCTCATCAAGCTCAAATTCATCGCTTTCTTTATCATTGTGCTTTGGCTTGTGATTTTGCCCATTTAAATCCTCTTTTTGCGTCTGTTTTTCATGCTCATTTTCTGGATCAATTCTGTAGCTCTCCTCAGTTGGGCGAGTTTCTTCGATCTCTTTTTTCTTTTCAGCTGACGCTGCAGCATTCATTGCTATTTGCATATCTAACTTAGATTGAAAATCGCTTTGTACTGATGCTGCAACTGGAGCATTTTGATTTACATATACCATACTTGCTACTGGACCTATTGCCATGATTTTACCTTTTATTTTTATATATTCTACCAAATAGATCGGCAAAATTTGTAAATATTTGCAAATTTAGCGCTCAAAATTAATAAAAAAATGTTAATATTAAAGCCATTACTTATAAAAGGAAAAATATGAAAATAGTATGTCTAGATGCTGATACATTAGGTAATGATGTAGATTTAGATGCTGTATTTGGCAAATTTGGTGAGTTTGTTAGCTATAATATGACTGAGGCTAATCAAACAGTTCAAAGACTTCAAAATGCAGATATAGTATTAACAAATAAAGTATTAATTACAAAAGATGTTATTGCTCAAACAAATTTAAAATTAATCTGCGTAACCGCAACAGGGGTAAATAATATCGATTTAGAAGCTGCAAAAGAGGCTAATATTCCAGTTAAAAATGTAGCTGGCTACTCTACAAATAGCGTAGCTCAACAAACTTTTGCCAATATCTTAGCCATTAGAAATAGTACAAGCTACTATGAAAACTATGGCAAAAATAGCGATGGTTGGGCAAAAAGTCCAATATTTGTAAATTTAGATAGACCAATTTTCGAACTTAGCGGTAAAAGATTTTGCGTAGTTGGTCTTGGCACAATCGGTCTTGAAATAGCTAAAATCGCTCAAGCTTTTGGTTGCGATGTTTGCTACTATTCAACAAGTGGAAACAACTCAAATAGCAAATTTAAAAGAGTAAGCTTTAAAGAGGCTTTACAGTGCGATATAATAAGCATTCACGCTCCATTAAATGAAAATACAAAAAATCTATTTGATGCTAATGCCCTAAACCAGCTAAAAGATGGCGCAATGCTTGTAAATAGCGGTCGTGGCGGTATAATAGATGAGGAAAAAATCGCCCAAATTATAGATGAGCGTGAAATTTATTTTGTTACTGATGTGCTTGAAAAAGAGCCAATTAGAGCCGATCATCCTTTATTAAAAGTAAAAAATAAAGATAGATTAATGATTACTCCACATATTGCGTGGGCAAGTGTAGAAGCTAGAAGAAAATTAATCGAGCTAAGTGCTAAAAATATAGAAGATTTCATAAAGGGGTAAAAATGGCTGATGAACATAGCTTTGATATAAGTGCAAGTGTCGATATGATGGAGGTCAAAAACGCTCTAGAAGTAGCTAAAAAAGAGGTTGCAAATAGGTTTGATTTTAAAGGGTTAAAGGCTGAAATTGAGCTAAATGAAAAAGATAAAACCATTACTCTTTTAAGCTCTAGCGACTCTAAAATAGATGCGCTAAAAGATATAGTAATAAGCAAATTAATCAAACGAGAAATACCACCAGTTGCACTTAGCGAAAAAAGCAGAGAAAACGCAAGTGGCGGTAATACAAAATGCATACTAAAACTAAATGATACCCTTGATAGCGATAATGCTAAAAAAATTACAAAAGCGATAAAAGAGGCTAAAATCAAGGTAAATGCATCAATTAGAGGTGATGAAGTAAGAGTAGTAAGCAAGTCAATTGATGAGCTTCAAAATACAATAAAGCTAGTAAAAGGTTTAAATTTAGAACTACCACTAAGCTTTAAAAATCTAAAATAAAGAGGTTAAAATGAAATTTAAAAAATTTATCACAGCATTTTTACTTTTACTAGCAGTAGGGGCAAATGCTATCACTGAAGGTAAAGAGTATATCAAACTACCTTCTCATGCGCAGTTTAAAGATACTCAAAATAGCGTTATAGAGATCTTTAGCTATGGATGTATTCACTGCTATAATCACTTTAGGGCTGGGACACTAAAGTTTATATCTGAAATCCTGCCGGATCTTAAATATGATGAGTGGCAAGTGCGTCAAATGGGCGAATTTGGTTTTGTGATGAGCGAGGTTTTAGGCTATGCTAAGAGCATAGATGAGAAAAATAGAATAAATAGCCTAAGTGCAAAATCGAATTTTCATCAAGTATTAAAAGGCTTTTTTGAAGATGCTTTTGTAAATAAAAAAATATATAAAAATGGCGAAGAATTCTACCAAAGAGCTGTAAGCATTTTAAAAGCAAATGGGGTGAAAAATGCTAGCATACAATCTATCTTAGATTACGCAGATTCAAATGAGGGTAAAGAGTATGCTAAATTAACTAACCAAGCTTTAGAGGTAGCTAAAATTAGCGGTACTCCTGGATTTATAGTAAATGGTAAATACCTTATCAATATTGAACACATAAATAGCCAAGAAGAGCTAGTAGAGGTAATATCTGAGCTTATAAAATTAAAATAAAGTTAAATTTAATATTTAATTTAAAATATCTGCTATAATTTGCGATTTAAATCAATTTTAAAGAGTTATAGCAGATGAAATCTCTCTCCATAGTCCAAAATTTAGCGCTCAAATATGCAAAATATTCGTTAAATAGATCTTTAAAAACTCAACTAAATTTAGATATATTACAAAATAGTAAAACCAAACTTCCAGATCCAAATATAAATTATATGCTATATGCGCATATACCATTTTGTCATACATTTTGTCCATATTGTTCATTTCATAAATATGCCTATGATGAAAACCTTGCTAAAGAGTATTTTAAAAATCTTCGCCAAGAAATGGAGCAAATCCATGAATTAGGATATAAATTTAACTCAATGTATGTTGGCGGTGGCACAACTCTTATAAATGAAGATGAGCTGATAAAAACCTTAGAGCTAGCCAAAAAGCTTTTTAATATAGATGAGATATCATGCGAGAGCGACCCAAGCCATATAAAACCTGCAAATCTTAAACGCTTTAAAGGATTAATTAGTCGGTTAAGTATTGGTGTGCAAAGCTTTAATGATGATATTTTAAAGCGTGTTGGCAGATATGAGAAATTTGGCTCAAGTGTTGATTTAGTAAATAAACTAAAAAATGCAATTAATATCTTACCGGTTACAAGTATAGACCTAATCTTTAACTTTCCAAATCAAACCAAAGATATGCTACTAAATGATATAAATCTAGCCAAAAGTATTGAAGCGCAGCAAATTACATTTTATCCGTTGATGAAATCAAATTTAACCAAAGACAAAATTGCTTCTACTTTAGGCAATAGTTACAAAGATAACGAGTATGAGTTTTACTCTATTATAGAGGAGAATTTCAAAGATTATCATAAAAATAACGCCTGGTCATACGCTAAAGAAAAATCTAGCCTAAATGATGAATATGTAAGCTCAAAACATGAGTATTTAGGAATTGGAAGTGGTGGATTTAGTTTTCTTGGTGGGGAGCTTTTTATCAATGCGTTTAATCTAAATAAATATAATGAAAAAATTCAAAACCAACAAAGTTCAGTAATTGCAAATTGCAAATTTAGCTCAAAAGAGCGGGTAAAATATCTATTTTTGACCGAAATTTTTAGTGGATTTATAGATATTGATAAATTTAATCAAACAAACAATATAAATCTATATAAAACTCTAAATTTAGAACTCAATCTCTTAAGGCTTGTTGGTGCGATAAAAATTCAAAACAACCATATAGAATCAACTCAATTTGGTAGATATTTATGGCTTAGCTTGATGAAGGAGTTTTATATCGGCATGGATAAGGTCAGAGCTATTTTCAAAGATGATGCAAAGCTTCAAAATAGCTCTAAAATAAATGTAATAAAGAGTCAAATTTAGATTATTTTATATATTTTATATTTGCTTTTACCTTTAATTTATTAAAATAATCCATTATAGCAATCTCTCTTTCTTGTTCTACCATTGCATTTACTACAGCTTGTTCTACTACTTCAAATGGCGGTAAAACTGAGCCACTTTTAGCTACTATATAAAATCTTTCTAACCCCATTGGTCCTTCTAAAATCGGTGTAAATTCACTATTTGGGGTAGTATTAAAGATATAAACTAACCCAGGAGCAATCTCAGATGAACTTAGACTTAAATTCTCTTTTTGCACTCCGTTTATTTTTGCTTTATAATCTTTAGCTTGCAAATTTAAAGCCTGTGGATCATTTGAAGTATAACGAATTAGGCTAACCTTATCAAATTGCAAAAACATTCCAGAATTATTTTCATAAAATCTTTTAGCATTTTGTGGAGTGATATTTTGGTTTGGAGTATTTAAAATTCCAGCATAAAGCTTCTCTTTTTTAATCGATATTTCCATATTTTCACGCATTTGTGTTTCACTTGTACCACGAGATTTTATAACTGATTTAAATGTTTCAACGCTCATTTTATTTGCACTGGCTAACTGGGCGATCTTTTGTTCTATTTCTAATTGACTTGCAGTTATATTTAGCTTTTTTATTTGAGCAAGCTCAAGTTTATCTTTTATTAGTAGATTTAGTGCAGCCTCTTTGTTTAGATTCATCTTAGTCATCGTAGTGTTTAGCTCATAAGTCGTAATAGGTTCATTATCTACAGTCGCAACTAAACCACCTACAAATCTAGCATCGGCACAAATAGCCAAAAATAGTGCTGTAAAAATTAAATTTTTTATCATATAAAACCTTTATTAAAGCAAATTTGAGCTAAAATTATATCCAAATTTAAATAAATAATAGGATAATTATAATGCTAACTACAAGATTTGCTCCATCTCCAACTGGATTTTTACACATTGGTGGGCTTAGAACTGCACTATATAGCTATCTTTATGCTCGCAAAAATGGCGGTAAATTTCTACTTCGAATAGAAGATACCGATCTTAAAAGAAACTCGCAAGAGGCTACAATTGCTATTAGAGAAGCCTTTAATTGGTGTGGGTTGGATTATGATGGTGAAATAGAGTATCAATCAAAAAGATTTGATATTTATAAAAAATATATTGATCAACTACTAAAAGATGGCAAAGCCTATAAATGCTACACTACTCAAGAAGAGCTAGCGCAGATGAGAGCCGAGGCTGAAGCTAAGAAGTTAAGGCCAAAATATGATGGTAGATATAGAGATTTTAATGGCACACCACCACAAGGCATTGAGCCTGTAATTCGTATAAAAGCTCCACTTGATGGAGTAATTGAATTTACCGATGGAGTAAAAGGGTATATTAAATTTAACTGCGAGGATATCTTAGATGATTTTATCATCGCTAGAAGTGATGGGTCGCCTACATATAATTTTTGTGTTGTGATAGATGATGCATTGATGGGAGTTACACATATCATTAGAGGCGATGATCACCTAAGCAACACACCAAAACAGATTATACTATATGAAGCACTTGGATTTAAAATTCCAGAGTTTTTTCATGTAGCTATGATCAATGGAAGCGATGGAGCAAAACTAAGCAAAAGACACGGCGCAACAGATGTAATGGAGTATAAAAATATGGGCTATCTACCTGAGGCATTGCTAAATTTCTTAGTGCGTCTTGGCTGGAGCCATGGAGATGATGAGATATTTAGTATGCATCAAATGTTAGAGCTATTTGATCCATATAATTTAAGCAAATCAGCCTCTACATATAATCCATCAAAACTAGAATGGCTAAATGCTCACTACATAAAAACTTTACCATTTGAAAGATTAGCTGATGATATGCTATATTTTGGATTAGATTTTAGGGCAATAAATAAAGGTCAAATGCTACTAGATCTATTAAGAGAGCGTTCAAAAACTCTCTTAGAACTAAAAGCTTCGGCTCTTGCTATCATCAATCAACCAACAAATTATGACCAAAATGCTGTGAAAAAATTTATAAATGATGATAATAAGCTACTTTTAAGCGAATTTGCCAACTCTCTTGGTAATGCCAATATGGATGCTAAGGCAGTTGAGGAGATGACAAATAAATTTCTAACTCAAAAAGGCAAAAAGCTAAAAGATCTAGCCCAACCAATTAGAATAGCAATCACAGGTAGTGCGGTAAGTCCTAGTATCTTTGAAGTTATAGAATTTATCGGTCTTGATGAGTTAAAATCAAGAATCCAAAACTTCCTAAAATCTTTATAAAACTTAGCTAGAGCTTAAGGCTCTGGCTTTTATTTTATTAAGTATAGCTTAAATTTACCATTTAATTTACAAAAAGTAACACATAAATAATAAATTTTATCTATTATTTAAATATTTACCTATAATGAAATAAATTTAAGTTATAATTCTATATTATTTTAAAATTTAAAGTTAAATTTAAGGAAAGAATATGAGTTTAAAACAAAAAGCTCTTGATTATCACATAGATGGCAAGATAGAAATTAATGTCAAAAAACCTTGTGTGAGTGCTGAAGATTTAAGTCTAGCATATAGTCCAGGAGTTGCTGAACCTTGTATAGAGATAGAGACAAACAACGAATTAGCCTACAAATACACAAACAAAGGCAATCTAGTAGCCGTAATCACAGATAGCACGGCGGTTTTAGGCCTTGGTGATATCGGTGCTATCGCTGGAAAACCTGTTATGGAGGGCAAATCTGTTTTATTTAAAAAATTTGCCAATGTAGATGCCTTTGATATCGAACTTGATGAGAAAGATCCAGATAAGATAGTTGAAATTTGTAAAGCTCTAGCCCCAACTTTTGGTGGTATAAACTTAGAAGATATCGCCGCACCAAAATGCTTTTACATAGAGAAAAAACTTCAAGAAAGTGTAAATATCCCTGTAATGCACGATGACCAGCACGGCACAGCCATCATCACAACGGCGGGATTATTAAACGCTTTAGAGATAAATGGCAAGGATATTAGCAAAATTAAAGTTGTAGTAAGCGGTAGCGGAGCAGCCGGAATAGCATGTGCGAAAATGTATCAAAGCGTTGGTGTTAAAAATATCATAATGTGTGATAGCAAGGGTGTTATCCACTCCAAAAGAGATGATTTAACCGAGCAAAAAATGGAATTTGCCATAGATACAGATGATAGAACTTTGGGCGATGCTTTAAGGGGTGCTGATATGTTTTTAGGCCTTTCTAAAGCCAAACTTCTAACGCCTGATATGGTAAAAAGCATGGCAAATAATCCTATAATCTTCGCTCTAGCCAATCCAGAGCCAGAGATCAGACCAGAGATCGCTCATGAGATTAGAGATGATATCATCATCGGTACAGGCAGAAGCGACTATCCAAATCAGGTAAATAATGTCTTAGGATTCCCTTTTATATTCCGTGGTGCATTAGATGTAAGAGCGACAAAGATCACCGAAAATATGAAAATTGCCGCCGCACAAGCTCTAGCAAAATTAGCTAAAGAGAGCGTTCCTAGCGAGGTTTGCAAAGCTTATGGAGTAGATGAGATTAAATTTGGTAAAGATTATATAATCCCAAAACCATTTGACCCTAGGGTTTTATTCACAGTTGCGCCAGCCGTGGCAAAAGCCGCTGTAGAAGATGGAGTGGCACTGGTAAAAGAGTTTGATGAGAGTGCTTATATACAAAGGCTAAAAAATTTATTTTAACTTATAAATTTAGTGATAACTGCTTATAATCATGCAGTTATCACTATCAAAATCAAATTTCATCAATATTTTATATAAATTTTTTCTTAATTCAAATTTATTTAATACTAAATTTAAATTTCACAACAAATTAAATCTTTTTATCCCCCTTATAATATCCAAAAATCTCGCTTGAGCCATCATTTTTCATCAAAATTACAGGATATATCTCCTCTATTCCTTGCTCCATTCCAGGGCTTCCCATAGGCATACCAGGGGCTGAAATTCCTATCACGCCATTAGGCTTATTTTCTAATAACCAATCCACAACGCTACTAGGCACATGCCCCTCAATAGCGTAACCGTCGATAACTCCTGTGTGACAACTTTGATACTCATCTTTGATATTTAATTTTTCTTTAATTTTTATAAAATCCTCACTAGCATGAGAGCTGATCTTATAACCATTTTTCTCCATATAACTTTCCCAAAGCCCACAACAACCACATGATGGCGACTTATAAATATGGATTAATCTCTCTTGAGCAAACAAAGGTAGAGCCAAAGCAAGAGCAAAAATATACTTTTTCACTATTTTTCCTTTTAGATTTTTTATCTTTATAATAATACTTTTTTATAATAAACAGATACTAAAGCTATTTTAAACCCAAATTCTAAGCGGTTTTGGGTAAAATTTATCCTTATCATCTATTAAATTTATATCATTTTGATTATTTGGCATAAATCTAGTGTAAATTTGATCTATGATTATGGTTTTACCATCGTTTGTTTGGAGTGCGAATTTGTTATTTGATAACTTTTTGATTATCTCCACGCCTAGATCTTTTAGGGATTTTATCTCGATTTGCCCTGTGATTTTATCTTGGATTTTAGCTGCGCTCACCACCAAATCTATATCTTGATTTAGCTCTATTTGAGTGGCGAATTTAGCATTTAAATTTAGCTCTATATCAAAAGCCTTACCGCTATCTTTATAAAGCTCATTTACGATTATCTCCCTTCCGCTGTTAAATTTAAGGGTAAATGTGCCATTTTTATTAATTCTTATAGCTGTTAATGTGTCTGTGTCTTTAAGCATATTTGCGGTATTTGCTCTATCTTTTTCAAAGCTATCTTTAACTTTTTGTAGATTTTCTAAGGTGAAGTTAAGTCCGGTCGCAGAGGTGAATTCGCGCTCTATAGACAGCATAACGCTAGATTTTACATTTTGATACTTTGCCTTTGTTTCATCATCAAATTCATTTATATAATCATCTCTATTTTTAAGCTCGCTCATATAATCATTATATAAATTCATAAATCTCGTGTATTGTTGATTTTGATAAGAGTTTTTATCGCTATCTCGCCAATAGTACTCTTTGGTTGTTGTATCAAATACATTATTAAAGCCAAAATTTGTAGTATGCGGATAACTCGATAACTCTTCTAATCTATAACTCCCATCAACTCCTTGCTTAGCATAAGCAATCCCAAGCAATCCATTAAAAGCTCCCAAATTTGAATTTATATCTATCCAGCCATCTTCATCGGCTAGTTTTGAGAGCTCTTTTATATCATTCTCATTCATACTTTCATATCTTACTTCAGGCTTAAAAATAGAGTATGGATTATAATCTTTTAGCGATTGTAATGAGTTTTCATAAGCTTCTATTGTTCCATAATTATCTTTTTGAGCTTCAAGTTTTTTCAAGGCATTGCTCTTGCTATCTATGAAATCTTTTAAATTTATACTATCAACTACTTCGCTAAGTTTTTTGATAATCTCATTTCCATCTTTATCATAAGCTCTTATTTTTAATTTATCAAAGTAGGTGTCATTTTTATCTACAAATCCATTTCCATCACTATCAAATCTAAAAAGCTGCGAATTTGAGCTAAAGCTTCCAACTCCTAATCTATCATTATCTCCAGCTAAATCTAAAAATAACTCCGCTTTACCAAATTTAGTATCAATTAAATTTGAGTTTGCGTAGGAGTTTAGGTAGTACTCTTGCGGGATTTTGCCATATCGATAATAATCATTATTAAAAAAAATATCCACTTTCTGATATACCTTTTATATCTGACGCACCAAATGTTGAATTATAAAAAGCACCACCTAAAATACTCTTTGTTTGTCTAGCGATAAATTCATCCAAAGCTTCTTCTTTGGTTTGTGTTGTTGTTCCATATTTTTGGACTATATTTATGTCTCCGTAAGATCCTGCATAATAATCATAATACTCTATTTTTCTACCAAATCTATCAGTGTTTTCATCTTGTTTTATTTGCTCTGTTTGAGCGAAATTTAGCTCTATTTTTGGCAATTTTTGATTAATTTGAATTTGAAATGTATGTGATGATAGCAAGCTAATATTCATTTTAAACCTTTCTTGCGTTGAGCTTTAGGCGAATTAATCGCCCAAAGTTAATCAATATGCCCTAATATCGGCAACTCTAAGTTTGTCATTATTAAAATAAAAGATAAAATTACCTGCTGAAAAAAGAGCAGAAACTAAAAAATAGTTGCTAAAGCAAACTTTTTCATAAAATCTCTTTTTATTTGAAATATAATCCATAAATCGGCGATAAGAAAAATAGCTTAATATATTTTGATTTATTTTAGATACAATCTCTTGCGCTAAGGCTCAAAAATTAAGCAAATTTGGGGTATAATCCATATATTTAATCCAAATTTTAAGCCATAAAGGCTACAAATCTCAGCCTTTAAAGACGCTAAAGATAACACACTATAAAGGGTTTAAATATGCTATTTGGCAAGATTGATTATCTAAATTTGCTTCCATTTCATGTATTTTTAAAGCGCTACCCACTAAGCAATCAAACTAAAAAATCTATTGAATTCAAAAAAGGCACCCCAGCAAAATTATGCGAGGATCTAAGCAAAAGGCGAATCGATGCCGCCATCATCTCAAGCATAGAGAGCAGAAATCCAAAATACACAAAACTAAATTTAGGAATATGTGCCAAAGGTGCGGTAAAATCAGTCTTAGTGCGTAAAAATAGCCCCAAAAAACTAGACCCCGCATCTAAGAGTTCAAATATGCTTGGTAAAATTTTGTCGCTTAATGGAGAGATAATAATAGGAGATGAAGCATTAAGACAATATATAAAAGATGGTGGGGATAAATTTTATGATATGGGTGAAATTTGGTATCAAAAAACGGGGTTACCTTTTGTTTTTGGACTATTTTGCTGTAATAAAAATCAAAATTTGTATAAAAAAATTATTAATCAATTCTTAAAGCAAAAAATAAAGATACCAAAATACATACTCAATGAATATTCAAAAAGTAGAAATATATCACCAAGCCTGATTTTATGGTATTTAGAGCACATTAGTTATAATGTAAATACCAAAGAAAAAAGAGCTTTAAAAAAATTTATCTCTCTAGCAAAAAAGCATAATTTTTACCCATAAAGTGGGTAAATTTGTAACAATATAACCAAAAATTATCCCAAATTTTTCTATATTCAGATTAAATTTAAGAAAAATTAAATATAATCCAACTACAAACATTTTCACAATAGGAGTTACAATGTCAGTACATGAGTATATCAACCAAACACTTGAAAATATCAAAAAGTCAAGTCCAGGTCAAACAACATTTTTACAAGCCGCTACAGAGGTTTTACATACTTTAGAACCACTTTTAGAAAAAGAGAAAAAGTATCTAGATCACAAAATCATAGATCGTATTGTAATGCCTGAAAGAACTACTATGTTTAGAGTAACCTATATGAATGACAAAAACGAACCTTGCTCACACTTCGGATATCGTGTAGAATTTAACTCTGCTCTTGGACCATATAAAGGTGGTTTGAGATTTCATCCATCAGTATGCCTTGATATCATCAAATTTTTAGGCTTTGAGCAAATCTTTAAAAACTCACTCACAGGTCTTAATATGGGCGGCGGTAAAGGCGGCGCAAATTTCGATCCAAAAGGCAAAAGCGATGGCGAGATTATGAGATTTTGTCAAGCTTTCATGAATGAATTATACAAATTAATCGGCGATGTAAAAGATGTCCCAGCTGGCGATATCGGCGTTGGTGGTCGTGAAATTGGCTATATGTTTGGTCAATATAAAAAACTAACAAATCGCTTTGATGGTGCTTTGACTGGTAAAGGACTAGACTGGGGTGGTAGCTTAGTAAGGGTAGAAGCTACTGGTTATGGCTCAGTATATTTCGCTCAAGAGATGCTTAAAAAACAAAATAGCAGCCTAGAAGGCAAAAAATGTTCAATAAGCGGTGCTGGCAATGTGGCTATATATACAGCTCAAAAACTATATCAACTTGGCGCACTTCCTATAACAGTTAGTGATTCAACAGGATTTATCTATGATAGCGAAGGTATCGATGTAGAGCTATTAAAACGCATTAAAGAGGTTGAGAGAAAAGGCCTTAGCGAATACGCAGCGGCTAAACCTAGTGCGAAATTCACTCCTGTTAGCGAGTATAAAGCTGGTACAAATGGAATTTGGAGCGTTCCATGTGATGCTGCATTCCCAAGTGCTACACAAAATGAGCTAAATTTAGAAGATATCAAAACTCTTTATAATAATGGTTGTAGATTAGTTTGTGAAGGTGCAAATATGCCTAGCACACTTGAGGCTATTGACTTTATGCTTAGCAAAAAAGATTTCTTATTTGGCCCTGCTAAGGCTGCAAATGCTGGCGGTGTGGCAACTAGTGGATTGGAAATGGCACAAAACGCAAGTATGCAAAAATGGACTTTCGATGAAGTAGATAGCAAACTTCACCGCATTATGACAAATATCTTTGAAGCTAGTTATGAAACTTCTGTTGAATTTGGCGTACCGGGCAACCTTGTTCTAGGCGCAAATATCGCAGGATTTAGAAAAGTCGCTGATGCGATGATCGATCAAGGATATGTATAATAAACTCTAGCCGACAATGCGTCGGCTGAGCCATTTATGTGGTTCAAAATTAAAAATCAAATAACCGAAGAAATTCAATCATCTAAATCTGAATTTAAATAATAGAATTTTATTAATCTAAAAATCACTTAATCTAAAAAATTGATTTGAATTTAATAATCTAAAAATTTATTAACCAAATTTTGGTTAATCTAAATTTGCTTAGTCTAAAAAAATTAAATAGTCTAAATCTAAAAATTTAAACAATCACTCCACTACTCTTCTAGCAATCGTAGGGCTAAGCTTAACTAAAATATCATAATTAATAGTATCAAAAAACTCCGCCCAAATATCAGCATTATCAAATACGCAGATTCTCTCACCCATATCTATAGAGCTAAAGCTATCCATAGACATCTTGCCTAAAATTGGCTCGCCATTGGCTAAATATAACTCGCCTTTACCATTATAACGAAGCAACCCATCGCCATAGCCAAGATCGTATGTAGCGATATTCATATCTTCTTTAGCAGTAAATGCCCCGCCATAGCCCACGCTTTGACCAGCTTTTAATACTCTAGAGCTTACACGATTTGCATATAGCTTTAAAACTTTTTTTAATCCTAAGCTCTCATCAAATCCAGAATATCCAAATTGTGCCATACCAGCACGAACATACTCATCGCCTACATCGCTAGCTCTTTCTATTGCTGCGGAGTTATGAGAATGAAATATAAGCTCTTTATTAAATAGCTCTCTTATCATAATTTTAGCTAGCTCAAAATTATCTTTTTGCACGAAGTAATCTGCCCCATGCTCATCACTGGCTCTAAAGTGAGTAAAAGCACCTTTTAGATCTAAATTTCGTCTTTTAATAATCTCTATAGCGCTTTTAATCTGACTTACATCTATACCGTTTCTATGCATTAAAGTATCAATAGCAAGATGAATTTGAGTACCAGGCCTAATAATCTCTAAAGCCCTAATATCATTAATAGCATAAATAAACTCACTACTTTCATTTCCAGTTGGCAGATGAGAAAGCACTATAATACTCTTAAATAATCCAGCTAGTTCTCTAGCTTCTATCTCGCTTTTTACGCAGGTTATCTCTATACCAAACTCTTTTGCAATTTTCCCCATTAAAAGCGCCCCATGCCCATAAGCATTATCTTTTAATACAGAAATTATTCGTTTTTTAGAGCCTACTTTTTTAGCAATTTGAGTAAGATTATGCTCATAAGCACTCTTAGAGAGTAAGATCTCAGACATTAAAGCTCAAATCAAATTTTTTATAAATATGCGGCAACATCTTTCTTACTGCATAATCATATGCGTAAAATTCTTTATACAATGCTTTTAAACTTGGCTCATTACAAGCATCAAAGTCAAAAGCCGTGCTATTGCCCTTTTTAGGCACACTCGCATCCAAAACTTCAAAAAATCTACCCCTTGCAGCTAAAAACTCTTCTATTTGCTTTTTAACTAACTCTTTATCATCGCTCATTTTTTACTCCTCTATTAATATTTTCATCTTATTATTTTCTACAGCCACATATAGCACCTTTTGCCCATCAAAATTATATGTATCAGCTCTATATCTCTCATCAAAGCTCACACGATAAATATTTTTACTATCAGTACTAGGATATGGTACGATTGTAAAGTTTTTAAATTCAATTATCTTGCTTTCATTCTTACTAAATACTCTTTTTTTCATCGCCGAGAATTCGCTTAATTTCATTCCATCAAAACGGCGAAAATCACTACTATAAAAGCTTAAATATCTATCCAAATCGCTTATCGTCCAAGCATTTTTCCACGCAAAAAGTCCAGCAAAAATCACTGCAATATCTGAAGTTAAAGCTTGCGGATAGCCTTTTTCACTAATTATTACAATGGATTTATTATTTTTTACGACATCTTCAAAGGCTATTAACAGATCATTTTTCATCGCCACACAACCTCTAGTTTCTACTTCGTTTTCTCTTACATCGCCCTCCATCGGATAGCCATGAATCCAAATCCCGCTGCCGGTTCTGCTACGCATCTTATCGTATAAATTTGGATATGAAAGACTAAAGGCAACTGGCCCATAATATGTTGTTGGTGGAGTAAATCTGCGAGTAATCTCATATGCGCCTACAGGTGTTTTTAGATCACCCTCGGCTAGTTTTTCGCCCATTAATCCAGTGATTATCTCATTGCTTTTTAACACCTTAATATTACCATTTTCATATCTATTTATTGAAATTTGCTTTGCAGTTTTATCCACTGCAATAATAAGTCTATCGCTATTACTATAGTAGCCGTATGTCAAGTTCATATCTTTTAAATTATTATTCCAGTATTCTGGATTTTGAAGATTTTTTTCTATCTTTTTTTGCACTGCTGTGATACCACCTTGAAGGTATAAGTCTTCTAATTCACCAGCAATCATACAAGCTGAAATTAGTAGCAAAATAAGCTTTTTCACTCTGTTTTTCCTTGAATTTTATAAATTTTTAAATTCCAAAATTATATCAAAATCGGTTGAAAATTAATTTAAATTCCTGTATAATTTGGCCTATTTAAATTTTTATATAAGGATATTGTAATGTTCAAATATTTCTCTTTAGCAGCTATAACTATGCTTACTTTACAAGCTGAAGTTTTATTAGTTGACCCATATGCCAAAGCAACTCCACCAAATGCTAAAAACAGCGCTGCATTTATGAAAATTCAAAATACAAGCAATAGCGATGTTGAATTAATTTCAGCTAATAGTAATATAAGTAAAGTAACTGAACTTCACACTCACATAGAAGAAAATGGTATGAAAAAAATGATACAAATTCCAAGTATCAAAATCCCAGCTAATTCATCAGTTGAACTAAAACCAGGTGGACTTCATATAATGTTTTTAGGTATTCAAAATCAAATCAATGAAAATAGCAATATAGATTTAAATTTAACCTTTAGCAATGGCAAAACTTATGAACTAAACCAAATTCCGGTTAAAAAAGTAATTCCAGCTAAGATGCATTAATATTAGGAGATAGCAGTGTTTAACAATAAAAATATTTTGATAACTGGTGGAACTGGTAGTTTTGGTAAAAAATATACCAAAATATTGCTAGAAAATTATAAACCAAACAAAATAATAATCTACTCACGAGATGAATTAAAACAATATGAAATGGCACAGGAGTTTTCAAGCTCATCAATGCGATATTTTATCGGTGACGTGCGTGATGAAAATAGACTAAACACTGCTATGAATGGTGTGGATTTTGTCATCCATGCTGCTGCTATGAAGCACGTACCAATCGCAGAATATAATCCAATGGAGTGTATTAAAACCAATATTCATGGCGCTCAAAATGTAATTAATGCTAGTTTAAAAAATAGAGTAGAAAAGGTAATTGCTCTAAGTACTGATAAAGCGTGCAATCCTGTAAATTTATACGGTGCTACTAAACTTGCAAGTGATAAACTCTTTATAGCAGCCAATAATATCGCAGGCACAAGCCCAACTAGGTTTAGTGTCGTCAGATATGGTAATGTTGTAGGCTCAAGAGGTTCGGTAGTTCCACTATTTAAGCGCCTAATCGCAAATGGCGCAAAAGAACTACCAATCACAGATGAGAGAATGACTAGATTTTGGATTACACTTGAAGATGGGGTTAAATTTGTTCTTAAAAACTTTGCTAGAATGCAAGGTGGTGAGCTATTTATCCCTAAGATTCCATCTATGAAAATTATTGATTTAGCTGCAACTCTAGCGCCAAATTTACCTATTAAAATCATTGGAATTCGTCCAGGCGAGAAACTTCATGAAATAATGATAAGTGCTGATGATACTATGCACAGCTTGGAATTTGATGATCATTATGTAATTGGGCCATCTATTAAATTTTATGATAAAGAGGCTGATTTTGCTATTAATAGGCTTGGAGAAAAAGGTCGTGCCGTAAGTAGCAATTTTGAATACCGTTCAGATAATAATACTCAATGGCTCGATAAAGCTTGGCTAGAGACAATGATGAAGAGGATTTAATCACCCTCTTTTACAAAACTCCACTACAAAAAATACCACAGTAGCTACTGCGATAATTGCTGCTCCGCTTGTTAGATCAAAATAGTAGCTAAGTATCAACCCACAAAATATAAATATAGCTGATAAAATCGCAGATAAAACCATCATTATGGCCAAATTTGGACTAAATTTCTCAGCAATATATGGTGGAATACTAAGCAAAGCAATTACTAAAATAAGTCCTACAACCCTAATAGTACTAACTACACAAAGTGCGATTAATGCACTCATTAAATAGTACAAAAAGTTAACATTTACACCTCGAAGCTTAGCAAACTCACTATCAAAGCAAAAAGCACAAATTTGAGTGTAAAAAAGCAAAGCAAAAGCTATAAAAATAGCATCCAAAATACCCATAAATATCAGATCTTCTGTGCTAACAGCTAAAATCGAACCAAATAGATAGCTCATCAAATCAGCATTATATCCTGGGCTAAGATCAACAAAAATAATCCCAACAGCCATTCCAAACGCCCAGATAGCACCAATTACGCTATCTATTCGATCACGATTTTGTCCACTAATAAATGCGATAAGTAGCCCAATTGCTACTGCAAACCCAGCCGCTCCAAGAAGTGGAGATGCGCCTAAAAAAAAGGCTATTCCAATCCCGCCATACGCCCCATGTGCAACACCACCAGCGATAAAAGTCATCTTATTTATCACAATAAGTGAACCAATCACACCGCACGCTATACTAACTAAAATCCCAGCAATTAAAGCATTTTGCATAAAGCTAAAGTTTAAAATCTCCACTACTACTCCTTATGTGAAGCACAACCACAACTATTAAGCGCTAGTTCAACATCGCAAAAATGCGTATGATCCTTACTAAGATGATTTATAAACTCTCTATTATCCAAATTTGAAATATCATGAAGCACCACACTACCATTACTCACATAAGCGACCTTAGAAGCGAAATTAATAGCCATATTTATATCGTGGCTAATGGCGATTACTCCTACATTTGATTGGTTTATCTCTTTTAATACAGAATAAATTTGAGCTTGGCCTTGCGTATCGATACTAGCTGTTGGCTCATCTAGCATTAAAATCCTAGCTCCGCTTACTAAGGCTCTTGCTATATAGACTCTTTGCCTTTGGCCACCACTAAGTGCCCCAATACCCCTAGAGCTAAACTCTCTCATACCGACCATTTCTAAAGCCTGCATAGCCATATTTTTATCTGCTTTTGAGTAGAACTTAAATAGCCCGCTACGCAGTCTTCCCATCAGCACAACTTCTAAAACACTCATTGGAAAGGTTTTATTAACTGGAATATACTGCGGAACATAGCCAATTAGTTCTTTTGCTAATTTTGGCGGCTTAGAATCTATACTAATTTTACCAGATTGCGGCTCTAATATTCCAAGCATTAGCTTTAAAAGTGTACTTTTGCCTCCGCCATTTGGTCCAATAATTGCTAAAAAATCTCTACTATGGTAGCTAAAATTTAAATTTTTAAAAATATTACCATCGTCATAGCCAAAGCTTAAATTTGTAATCTCAATATTCATAGCGAACTTTTAAAAATATCAGCAATTGTATACATATTTTCAAGCCAATTTTTTGATAAATGATTGATTTCTATTAACTTTGCGCCAGTTTGTTCTGCGATTAATTTAGCTGATTTTTGACTAAACTCAGGCGAGATGAAAATCACCTTGATATTTTCACTCTTTGCCATTTTAATAAGCTTTGCAAGGGCAGCAGGCTTTGGCTCTTTGCCACCTGATTCTATAGCGATTTGAGTTAGATTATAACGCTTAGCAAAATATCCCCAAGATGGATGAAAAACCATAAATTTTCTATTTTTTAAATCTTTTAAACTATCTTTTATATAACTATCTAATTTATCAATTTCTTGATTAAATTTATCCAAATTTTGGCTATAAATTTGAGAATTTTGTGGATACTCATCGCTTAATGCTTGGGCTATTATCTTGGCTTGCTCTTTTACCATTATAGGATCTAGCCAAATATGAGTATCAAATTCATGCTCATGTTCTTCATGTTTATGATCGCCATGTTCGTGGTGATCATCATGAGTGATTTTATCATATTTTGGTGTTTTGCCTTGAGTTTTTATAACTTTTAAATTTGGAAATGTCTTGCTAAATTTAGGCAACCAAACATCCTCATATTCTATTCCAACTGCAAAGAAAAGATCGCTATTTTCAAGCTTTTTCATATCGCTAGCTCGAGGCTCAAACGAGTGTGGATCGGCAAATTCTTGAACAATCGTATTAACCTCAACACTACTAGCACCAATTTGCTCAACAAAAAACGCCGTTGGCAAAATACTTGCACTAACTACCGGCTTAGCCCAAATCACTCCAACCAAAAATGCCAAAATCAAGCTAAATCTAACCATATTTTCTCCATAAAATTAAGTGTAAAATTATATCTGATTTGACTTAAATTTATTTAAAGCAAAAATTGATAAAATTTAGCAAACAATCCTAAGGTAGTTATATGCGTGAAATTTGGAATAAAAAGTCCAAAACATATCCTAAATTTAGCCCTATTATGCGTCCATTTGAGGCGGAATTTTTCGCTTTTTTAGATGAGTGCGGGGTTAGCTTTGCTGATAAAAGCGTAATTGATATAGGCGCTGGAACTGGTGTATATAGCTTACATTTAGCCAAAATGAGTAAAAGCGTTTTGGCCTTAGATATCAGTGATTCTATGCTTGAGATTTTAAGTTTAAGCGCCAAAGAACACAATATAACCAACATACAAACCACAAATAACCAAATACACGATATCAAAGATCGCAAATTTGATATAGCATTTTTGACTATGTCGCCCGCACTTAGGAGCGATGAGGATTTTGAGATATTTTATAATCTTGCTAATACGCATATATATATGAATTGGCTCAAACCTAGAAAATCAAATTTATTAGAGCTTTTTAATAGTAATTCTAATAGATCTGATATGTCAGCACCTATAGCTAGACTTGAAGAGTTTCTAAAAACCAAAAATATCAAATTCAAATCCAAAATTATAAATGAGAATAGAACTGCCACAAGAAGCTTAGATGATATGGTAGAGAATTTGGCATGGCATTTAGAGATTAGCGGCCAAAGCTACACAAAAGATGAGATAAAAAACAAGATAATAAACCTAGCAAAAGGTGATGAAATCAGTGAGAGCATCGCCACTTGCGTGAAAGTTATGATATTTTGAAAGCAAATATTTTAAAAACTAATATTATAAGAATTGTATTGATATTTTTTGTCTTGGTATGCCTTTATTTTATCATATCAACTGGGCAAATTTTATTAAAAACAAATGAGCGATTATATGATTTTGCTGAATTAAAGCGCTTAAATGAGGAATTGTATCTGCAAATTGACCTCCAAAATATCCATACGACAATTGAAAATACCGAAAATAGTATTAATGAAATCAACACTTTAATGGATAAAATCAGCTCAAATTTTATTATTACAAAACTATTTTATAATGTTGAACATGTTGAACTTTTAGACACATTAAAAAGCAGATTAAAAACCAGAAATGATATCATTAGAAATTATTATATAATCCGTCAAGATATCTCTAAAAGTCTATTTGAGCTAAACAAAGAACTACCAAATACTATAGATTTTAAACAAATGGCACAAGCTTATGCTTTGTTAATCAACTCAAGATTTATATCTGATTTTAATAGAGATGAGTTTGATAGGTATCTAACCAAGCTAATTAACGAGCCAAGGGAGCAGTTTGATTATGAATTTTTAATCAAAATTCAGCATGTAAATGATAACTTAATCACTATTCCAAACCTTAAAATCCAAAACAAAGCACTAAAAATTGAAAGCAAAATTGATCAACTCCTAAATCACTCAATAGAGCATTTTAACTCTGCTTTATATGCGCTTATTACATGTTCAGTATTTTTACTAGTTGTAGCATTTTTAGCTTTGACTAAAAATGGGATTTTAAGCAATCAAAATCGCAGTAATAAAGCTAAGCTAAAGCAGCTTGCCTATCTTATTGATAGCAACCCAAATCAAATAATAATCTTAGACAAATTTGGAAGAATATCAAGTGTAAATAATTCATTTATAAATTCAAGCAGTTTTAGCCCAGAAGATATTATAAATCAAGAGCTAAGTGCATTAAATATGAATATGCAAGGAACTGATATATTTGATGAAATTTGCCAAAGCAAAGATGTTAAAACATATAACGAATTTGTGAGCAAATCAAAAGATGGAATTCTTATCTACGAAAATATAGTTGCGATACCAATGCTAGATGAATTTAACGATATTAGTGGAGCTATAATCCTAAAACGTGATATCACAAAAGAGAGATTAACTAGTAAGGAATTAAACTTTAAAAACGCTCAACTACAAGAGAGTTCAAATATTGATAATCTCACAGGATTAAGAAATTTAACCTCACTTAATGATGCTATCAAAGCCAACCAAAATGGCACACTAATTTATCTAATGATTACAGATTTTGTAAATTTAAGATTTTTTTACCGCTCAGATTTAATTGATTTAATATTTGTAGCAATTGCTAACTCTATCAAACTAGCTATTAGTACTTATAAAATTGACGCTATGGCATATAGAATGCAACTTGATGAGTTTTGTATCTGGTATAAAGGCGATAATATCAAAAAAGATATAAAATATCTTTTAGAATATTTCAAATCCAAAAATATCACCATTCAGACTGAGGGCGGATTTGAGATTTTACCAAATATTTCTATTACCATTGGTATTAGCTCAAATGAAGATAAGCCAAATTTAAATAGACTAACTCAAGCTATTTTAGCTGCTCAAGATGCTAAGGATAAAGATTTAAGTTTTAGCTTTTATAATCACGATAACCCAATAGAGAAAAACTATCAAAAAAACGCCACCATTACACGACTAATTCAATACGCCTTAAATGAAAATAGAGTAATTGTCGAGTGTCAAGGGATATTTGATATTAGAGAAAATAAACCAAAAATTAGCTCATATGAGATTTTAATTCGTATTTTAGATCAACAAAATCAAATTCACTATCCAAATGAGTTTTTAAGTGTGGCCAAGCTAACATCGCTATATCTAGCACTTACCAAGCAAGTTATTAATCGTGCTTTTGAACTTTTAGAGAGATTTGGGGATAAAAAGAGATTTTCTATCAACCTCTCAAGTGTAGATATGATGAATGAACCAGTCAAAAATTTATTTATTCAAAAGCTAGATAGCTGTTCTAATCCACAAAATCTTACCATTGAGATTTTAGAGAGTGAAGGGGTTGATGATTATGATGCTATAAACCCAATTATTCAAGAGATTAAAAATTATGGCTGTAAGCTTAGTCTTGATGACTTTGGTAGTGGGTATTCTAACTACTATAGAATGCTTGAATTAAATATAGATTATATCAAAATAGATGGTTCTATCATATCTAAATTACCATTTGATAAGAATGCTCAAAGCGTGGTAATGACGATTGTAGATTTTGCTAAGCGTCAAGGATATGAAACCGTGGCTGAGTTTGTCTCTACTCCACAAATTTTAGAGATTATCAAAAATCTAGGCATAGACTATGCACAAGGCTATCTATTAGCTAGGCCGGTATTGCCAAATAATATAGAATAATAGGAGCAAATTTGCATCACAATATAATAAACGGCGCAGTTAAATTCATGGAAGAAAACTTCATAGAGCACAAAGAGCTATTTGAACATCTAAGCAAAAAACAAGCGCCACACACGCTATTTATCGGTTGTTCTGATTCTAGAGTTGTCCCAAATTTGATTACCAATACCCTGCCTGGTGAGCTATTTGTCGTGCGAAATATCGCAAATATAGTCCCACATTATAGATTAGTAGATGAATTTTTGGCTACAACGGCTGCTATTGAGTATGCGATACATACTCTAGGGATTAAAAATATCATAGTTTGCGGACATAGCAACTGCGGTGGCTGCGAAGCGCTATATCAAAGCGATGATAAGCTAGCTAATACACCAATTGTCAAAAAGTGGCTTATGATAATTGAAGATATCAAAACTGAAGTTTTAAAAGACAAAAATATCACACCAGCCAAAAGAGCTTGGGTAACTGAAAGGCTAAATATCATTAACTCACTTCAAAATATCATGACCTTCCCAGGCGTGATAGACAAGCTCAAAGCCAAAGAGCTAAAACTATATGGTTGGCACTACATTATAGAAACAGGAGAATTATACAACTATGATGACACTACAAAAAGCTTTAAATTATTAGAAAAGAGCATCAACTATGAAGAAATTTACTCTCAAATTTTTACTGATTTTTAATCTATTTTGTAATATCTTATTATCAAATGAGCTAATTAGCGTAAGTGATAAAATCATATCGCTAAATTCTCAATTAACCATAATAAAAGAGCAAAATGCTAGCATTAATGATGAGATATCCATTCTACAAAAAGAAAAAGATAACCTTATCAAGAGCCTACCAGCACTCATAACTAGCAGTAGTGACTTCAATCAAACACAGATAAACTCATACATAAAAGTACTAAATAAAGAGCTTGCAAAATATAAGCCTAGCTCTAATCACTATATCAAAACTCAAATAAATTTAGCATCTATAAATTTAGACAAAATTTACTACTTAACTCTGTCTCAAATTTCAATAGCCTTCAAAGACTACGACCAAACCCCAGATGAAGCCTTGATAGATGCTATAACTCAAATTCAAATCTCAAACTACCAAGAGATAAAAGCCCTAAGCCAAGACAAAACTCAAATTTATAAAGATGATATAGACGCCTTAGAGCTAAAAAGGCAAACTTATAGCGAAATTCTCAACTATTTAAAGGATAATTCTGAACTATTTGATAGCAATTTTGTATTAACTAGCCTAAATTTACAAAGCATAATTGACAAGATAAACTCATCTCTAAACCTCAACTCAAATTCCATAAATATTGGAAAAATAGCGATTATAATCTTAGTTTGTATATTTTTTATCTTAATGCCAAGACTAGCTTCGCTTTTGCTTTATAAGCTATTTATCACCATCTTATCACGCTATCAAAATACACAAAATCAATTTAAAGAGCAGTTTGTAGCTGCTATAAGGCTACCGGTATTTATATTTTTTATTATTTATGCTTTGAATTTGTCTTTGATAATTGCCTATTATCCTTCCACCATAAATATAGAGATAAAAAACTACTTCGATATCGCTTATAGCGTGGTTATAGCGTGGTTTGTGATAGGTGCTCTTGATGGATATGGCATAATGCTATTATCCAAAATCGCCCAAAAATCAGGCCGAAAAGAGGTGATAAATCTCATAATTAAAGTGCTATATTTCATCGTTATTCTCATTACAATTTTGGTAATTTTAAGCAAAATTGGCTTTGATATCAGCACCATTATCGCCTCTCTTGGTATCGGTGGCTTAGCCGTAGCATTAGCAACAAAGGATATTATAGCCAACTTTTTTGCTTCGATTTTACTGCTTTTTGATAGCTCATTTAGTCAAGGCGATTGGATAGTTTGCGCTGGGATAGAAGGAACTGTAGTAGAAGTCGGACTTAGAAAAACCACTATTAGAACCTTTGATAATGCCTTGGTATTTGTGCCAAATTCAAAAATTATGAGCGAAAGTATCAAAAACTGGAATCGCCGCAAAGTCGGCCGCCAAATCAAAATGCAAGTCGGCCTAAGCTACACTACAAGCAAAGAGAGCATCCAAAACTGCATAAATGATATAAAACAGATGCTTTTAAATCACCCTGGCATCGCTAAAAGCGGTATAGATAGTGCCCTAAATAGCAATGACGCACGGATAAAATATCGCCAAAGTATGGTTTCAGTCGATGACCTAGATGGATATAAGAGCAATCTTTTTGTAGTGCTTGATGAGTTTGGCGATAACTCTATAAATATCTTGATATATTGCTTTAGCAAAAGCGTGATTTGGGGCGAGTATCTAGCTACCAAAGAGGATGTAATGCTAAAAATAATAGAGATAGTAGAGCGATATGATGATGCGAGTTTCGCTTTCCCTAGTAGAAGTCTATACATAGAATCCATCCCAAAAATTCAAATTTATAAAGGAGAAAATGATGACAAACAGATTTGATGATGATCTAGATGAAGATCTGCAAGATTATGAAGATGAGGAATTTTCTTATAAAAATTCTCGTAGTTACAACTATGATGAAAATGACTATTCATATGATAATGAGGACGAAGAAGATAGCTATGATATGGAGTAAATATAGTTAAATTTGTTAGTTCTAACTGCTGCTTTTATCTCTTGCAATATTAGTAAAACTTATTTTCTTTAGTGACAATTTGCTATCACTAAAGAAAATAATAAAACTATTTTATCAATTTTGAAATAGCCTTAAAGCTTGAGTGTTCAGCACTTTTGAGTAATTCAAATGCCACCATTTCAAGTGGTTTTACACTTATATTTTTTAAATTTGCATATGCAAGGGATTTATTTTTTGGATCTCTAGAACTAATACACTCATCAATTAGCGTAATATTATGGCCATTTTTTATTAAATCCAAAGCTGTTTGGTATACACAAATATGTGCTTCAATGCCAATTATATAGATATTATTTACCATTGTTAATTGATCTTTTATAGCATTATAAGCGCTAAATTCCATCTTTTGAAATTTTTCATCTATAAAACAATCTAAACTATCTATAGTATTTCCAAGTCCTTTTGGATATTGCTCAGTTGCAATGATTTTTATTCCAAGCTCTTTAGCAATTTGTAAAAACTTTAACGAATTTGCTACTAACTCTTCTGCGTCACTCATCGCTGAAGTTAATCTCTCTTGAATATCTATAACCAAAACTAAACTCATAAAATTCTCCTACAAATCAATATCAATCCCAACTGGAGCGTGATCACTACCCTCGATATCACTTAATATAAAAGCATCTTTTAATCTATCTTTTAACCCTTGCGAGACAAAAAAATAATCAATCCGCCAGCCGACATTTTTAGCCCGTGCATTAAATCTATAACTCCACCACGAATACGCACCCTCTATATCGCCACGAATATATCTAAAAGTATCGATAAAGCCAGCCTCGATCACCCTATCAATCCACGCTCTCTCAACTGGTAAAAATCCGCTTGTTTTAGCATTAGCCTTTGGGTTTTTAAGGTCTATTTCACGATGAGCAGTATTAACATCACCGCAAAATATCACCCCTTTACCATCACTAACCAAAGCATTGATATAAACTAGAAATTTATCATAAAAATCCATCTTATACCCTAGTCTCTCATCACCTTGCTGACCATTTGGGAAATATATATTAAAAAGATGGATATTATCAAATCTATGCTCCAAAACTCTACCCTCACCATCATCAAAAAACTGCGATTTTCGATTTTGTGTTTTTAAATTTGATAAGCTCATCACACCCGAATACCCCGCTCTTTTAGCTGAATTTACAGATATATTCTCAAATCCTAGATTATAAATTTCGGCTGGTATCTTATCCTCGCTTGCCTTTATCTCCTGTAAAGCCAAAAAATCTGGCCTATACTCACCAAGCCACGAAAATCCATCTTTATTTACAACAGCCCTAAGCCCATTGACATTCCACGAAATCAATCTCAAATTTAATCCTTTTTTAATCTCATTATAATTCAAATTTTAAAATATTTTTTAAAATTTACAATCATTAACCATATTTTTATCATTAAATTACTAATTAACTATATAATCTATTCTATCTTTTTTAATTTAATTCAAAGGAAATTATATTGAGCTCAAACAAATTTATTCTATATTTTGCCCTATTTATCACAGCATTAAATTATAAATTTTTTGCCTTTGGGTTTGAAAATTTAAATTTCTCTGAAAATATCTCTACTTTATTAACCTTACCGATACTATTTTACTCGTTAATAGTATTTGTATTTGGCTTAATATTTTTGCCCTATATCACAAAGGCTTTAGCAATATTTGTAACCATCGTTGGCGTTGTTGGGGCCTATTTTATGAATGCCTACTCGGTAATCATCGATAGCGAAATGATAAGAAATGCTCTTCAAACAGACGCCAAAGAGGTTCAAGATCTATTAAATTTAAATATGATATTTTGGATATTTTTAGCTATTATAGCTATATTTTTGATAATAAAAGTCAAAATAACCAAAACCAATATCCCAACAGCCTTAAAAAATCGCACCATACTCATAATCTCTTCATTAGTGATTTTTGGCTCTCTTTTTGGTATTTTAAGCAAAAACTATATCCCATTTTTTAGAAATTACAATCAAATAAGATTTTACACAACCCCATTTTATTCACTATACTCAAGCTTCAAATATATAAAATCCCTATCACCAAAGGCCGAATTTAATCCTATTGGCCTTGATGCCAAACAGGCAAAAGAGACAAAAAAGCTATTTGTCTTTATAGCTGGTGAGACTGCTAGGGCAGCCAACTACTCACTAAATGGATATGATAAATATGATACAAATCCATACTCAAAAGAAAATGGCCTTTTAAGCTTTTCTAAGTTTAGTTCATGCGGGACCTCAACTGCTATAAGCTTGCCTTGTATGTTTTCGAATTTAAATAGAGATAATTTCTCCGCCGATATAGCCCAAAATAGCGGAAATTTACTAGATGTCTTAGAGACTGCTGGGATAAAAGTAAGCTGGGTAGGAAATAACTCTGGATATTGCAAAGGCGTCTGCGCTCGCTTAAAAGATACCAAAAATTTTGGCGGCGATAGCTATGATGGCGTTATGCTTGATGAGATCAGGCAGAGAATTCAAAATACCAAAGAGAGTAGCTTTATAGTAATCCATCTCCAAGGTAGCCACGGACCTACATACTTCAAAAGATATCCAAAAGAATTTGCTAAATTCAGCCCGACTTGCGATACCGCTACGCTTAAAAACTGCACCTATGAAGAGATAGTAAATACCTATGATAACACAATTTTATACACAGATTATATAGTCAATCAAATAGTGGATATGCTAGAACAAAGCGATATGCAAACCGGATTATTCTATGTTAGCGACCATGGCGAGAGCCTTGGAGAAAATGGTATTTACCTTCATGGCGCCCCATATTTCTTAGCACCAGATTTTCAAACCAAAGTCCCAGCACTGCTATGGCTAAAAGATCAAAATCAGCTAGAAAGCTTAAAAATATTAAAAGATAATAGCTTTTCACATGATAATATTTTTCACACTATGCTAGGATTTTTTGCTATCCAAACAAGCGTCTATAATCCAAACTTAGATATAATGTATCAACAAGATTAATGGAGATAAATTTGGATAATATAGCTCTATATAAAAGTGTTATTTGTATGATTTTAGGAGATAAAAAATCAGAAATTATTGAGTTTATCATAGATAATTTAGATGATAATAAGAGATTTAAATACACTATAAAAGAGCTATGCGCTACGCTAAATATCAGCAAACCAACGGCCATTGATACCATAAATTTACTAACCCAAAAAAGGGTTATAAAAAAGATCAAAAATGGCCTATATCAACTAAATATCTAAATCAAAAATATGAGTTAATAAAATCTTAAATCCGATAATTATAAGGATAACCCCACCCAAAATAAGCGCCTTTTTCTCTAGCGCTTCACCTAGATACTTGCCGATATAAACTGCAACAATACAAATAGCAAAACATACTAGCCCTACAACTATTGAGCTAACTGCGATACTACCACCCTCAAAGCTAAGCGCTACACCAACAGCCAATGCGTCTATACTAGTAGCGATCGCCCCAATTATTAAAAGTTTTAAACTCAAATCAATACTACACTCTAGATTCTCTTCTTCTCTAGAATCTTTTATCATCTTAGCGCCCAAAACAAATAATATAAAAAATGCTATATAATGATCAATGGCTTCGACATATTTAATAAATTCAAGCCCTAAAAAGTAACCAATAAGCAACATAAGGGCTTGAAAAAATCCATAAATAAAGGCAATTTTGCTAATTTTAAATAAATTTAATTTTCCACATCTTGCGCCATTGGCTATGCCTAATGCTGCACTATCCATCGATAGTGCCACAGCCAAAAGCAGCAACTCCATCACAAACCAGCACTCGCTATTACATTTGCTTGATAATCAGCAATTAATGGATCGATAATCTCATCAAATAGCCCTCCGGCCATAATCGCATCAAGTCTATATAAAGTTAAGTTTATCCTATGGTCGCTAATTCTATTTTGTGGATAGTTGTATGTACGAATTCTACCACTTCTATCGCCTGTTCCGACTTGATCTTTTCTCTCTTGACTTTGGGCTGCTAGACGCTCTTTTTCTTGCATCTCATACAATCTGGCTTTTAAAACCTTCATTGCGGCTTCTTTGTTTTTATGCTGACTTTTGCCATCTTGGTTGACTACTACTAGACCAGTTGGTTTATGCGTGATTCTTACAGCCGAATCAGTAGTATTTACGCTTTGACCACCATGACCGCTACTGCGCATTACATCGATTTTAAGATCATTTTCATTGATAATAATCTCGCTATCTTGCACTTCTGGCATTACTGCTACTGTGATAGCAGATGTATGTACCCTACCTTGTGACTCAGTTTCAGGTACACGCTGAACCCTATGGGTACCGCCTTCAAATTTAAGTCTTGAATATGCACCATCACCTTTTATTAGCAAAATAATCTCTTTAAATCCGCCAGCACTTCCCTCGCTAGAACTAACAATTTCGAATTTATATCCTCTTTGCTCTGTATAGCGCATATATGCATTTGCCAAATCACCAACAAATAATGCTGCTTCATCTCCGCCAGTACCTGCTCTAAGCTCTAAAAATATATTTTTATCATCATTTGGATCTTTTGGAATAAGTAAAATTCTAATCTCATTTTCTAATCTCTCAAGCGCTGGCTCAAGCGTTTTAAGCTCATCTTTAGCCAACTCACCCAACTCAGGATCACCTAATAATTCACGATTCTCTTCGATACTTGATAAGATACTAAGATACCTATCACTAGCTTCTTTTATTGGTTCTAAATTTCGCTGTTCTTTGGAGAGCTCAGTCATACGAGATATATCACTAATGACTGATGGATCGCTTAGCAAGCTCTCAATCTCGCTAAAACGATCTATGAATGGTTGTAATTTTTGTGCGAGCATAAACTAGCTTACGCAGCTAATGTATTTACTAATTTTGCTAAACGGCTAACTCTTCTAGAAGCTGTCTCTTTTTTAAGGAAGCCTTTGTTTACAAAGCTATGGAAGCTTTTATTTACATCTTTTAATGCTGATAATGCTGCTTCTTTATCGTTGTTAGCTACTGCAACTCTTACCGCTTTTGTTAAATTTTTAAGTCTTGTACGGTAGAATCTATTTCTCTCTGTTCTTTTAATGGTTTGTCTTGCTCTTTTTTCAGCAGATTTATGATTTGCCATAACTTACCTTTTTCATAATTTTAGCTCGGAATTATACCAAAATATTATTAATTAAAACTGAATTTAAGTATCTTTTAATATAGTAAAATAGCCAACTCTAGCACTATTTTTGTTAGTTTAACATTTTTAGCTAAAATGCGATTAAATTTACAAATTTATGAGGATGATATGAAGCTATTTGGAACTGATGGAGTAAGAGGATTAGCAGGTAAAAAGCTTGATGCAATGACTGCTATGCGCCTAGCGATGGCTGCTGGAATTTACTTTAGAGCGCACTCTAAAACTAATAAAATTCTAGTAGGAAAAGATACAAGAAAAAGTGGCTATATGATAGAAACTGCTATAGTAGCAGGACTTACAGCAGTTGGCTATGATGTAGTGCAAATTGGCCCAATGCCAACTCCTGCTATTGCATTTTTAACTGAAGATATGCGTTGTGATGCTGGAATTATGATAAGTGCGAGTCACAATCCATTTTTTGATAATGGAATTAAATTTTTTGATGGGAGTGGCAATAAACTAGCTGAAGCCGATGAAAGAGAGATTGAAGAAATTTACTTTAATCTAGATTTAATCCAACACAATCAAAAAACTGGCCTAGATATCGGAAGCGCCAAAAGAATAGACGATGTAATAGGTCGCTATATCGTGCATATTAAAAACTCCTTCCCAAAAGAGCTAACCTTAAAAGGGTTAAGAGTTGTCCTAGATGTAGCAAATGGTGCAGCCTATAAAGTTGCTCCGACAGTATTTAGCGAATTAGGTGCTGAAATAATCGTTTTAAATGATGAACCAAATGGTTCAAATATTAATGAAAATTGCGGCGCTTTGCATCCTGAGAGTCTTGCTACTGAGGTTAAAAGACTTAGAGCTGATATAGGATTTGCATTTGATGGAGATGCTGATAGGTTAGTTGTAGTAGATGAAAAAGGTACAGTAGTCGATGGTGATGCGCTTCTTGGGGTATTGGCTAGCTATTTAGATGATAACAATATGCTAAGCAAAAAAGCAATAGTAACAACTGTGATGAGCAATGCTGCTTTAGATGATTACTTAAGCAAACACAAAATTGCCCTAAAACGCTCAAATGTTGGCGATAAATATGTCTTAGAGATGATGAAAGAACATGGGATAAACTTTGGAGGCGAACAAAGCGGCCATATCATATTTAGCGACTTTTCTAAAACCGGAGATGGATTAGTCTCAGCACTTCAAGTTAGTGCATGCTTATTAAAAAGTGGTAAAAAAGCTAGTGAAATATTTGGAAAAATCAAACCATATCCACAAAAATTAACAAATTTAAAAATAGTACAAAAACGCCCACTTGATCAAATCAGCGGAATAAAAGAGCTTGAATCCGAACTAGAAAAACTCCATATTAGATCACTATTTCGCTACTCTGGTACAGAGAACTTAATTAGACTACTCTTAGAGGGCAAGGATGAAAATCTAGTCGCTCAAAAGATGGAAGAGGTAGAAAAATTCTTTTTAAAAGCATTAAATGAATAAGGTATTTTTACAATTTTTAGGCTATTTTGCTATCATTTTTGCAGCTGACCAGCTAATCAAATGGCTATTTTTGCAAGGCTTTAGATGGCAAAGCGATTTTATTGATCTAGTGCTAGTTTACAATAAAGGCGTTGCATTTTCAATGTTAGCATTTTTAGAAGGAAATTTAAAATATCTTCAGATTGCATTAATCGCACTTTTAGTTATTTATTTAATTAAGCAAAAAGAGCTTTTAAAGTCGCACACAGCGGCTTTTGGTTTGATTTTAGGCAGTGGATGTTCTAATATTTTTGATAGATTCATACATCCAGGCGTAGTCGATTATATATTTTGGCATAAGTGGTTTGAGTTTGCTGTATTTAACTTTGCTGATATAATGATAAATTTAGGCGTAGCTATAATCTTGCTACAAACCTTAATCCAAAAAAAGGCAAAATAATGGGACGAAATATCTACATAGCCTATCTGTTATGGTTTTTTCTATCAGCTTTTAGCGCTCATAGAATTTACTGCGGAAAGTTTTTAAGCGGAGTTATGCAGTTAGCACTATTTTGGATTGGAAGTGCTACGGCAATATTTTTAATTGGCTATATATTTTTAGGATTTTGGCTAATATGGTGGCTAATTGATGCTTTTTTGCTTCATAGCTGGGTGGCAAAAATAAACGAGATAAACGCATTGCAGCATAGTATTAGTGATATTAAAAATTTAGAAAATATAGAAAAACTTTACGAGCTTTACAAAAGTGGAGCTATAAGTTATGAAGAGTATCTTAGTAGAAAAGATTCTATTTTAAAAAATATTTAAATTCATTTATAAATCATATGCTAAACTTGCAAAAAATTTAAGGAGAAAATATGGAATACGAGACCTATTTATGGTTAAAATGGTTGCACTATGCTGCTTTTATATCGTGGATGGCGATGCTTTTTTATCTGCCTAGGCTATTTGTCTATCATGCTGAACATATCGCAAATAATGGCTTTTGTGATGTTGTAAAAATTCAAGAATCCAAACTATTTCATGGAATCGGATGGATTGCGATGATTATTACGATAGCTTCAGGATTATTTATTTTAATTGGCGCTAAACCTGAACTAATGAAGCAAGGATATTTTCATATGAAGCTACTTTGTGTAGTGATTTTAGTGATTTATCATTTTAGTTTAGGATATTTTATGAAACAATTTAAAGAAAATCGCTGCAAAAAAAGCGGTAAATTCTTTAGAATGTATAATGAAGTCCCTACAATTATAATGTTTGTTATCCTATATGCTATGCTTGTAAAGGCAAATTTGGTATAAATTTTAAATTCAAGCCCAAAATTTATTCAAATTTAAGGCTTGAATTTGTATAATTCTATTCTTTTTAGCCAAAAAGGTTCTATAGCTCAGTTGGTAGAGCATCACCTTGACATGGTGGGGGTCACAGGTTCAAGTCCTGTTAGAGCCACCATAATCCTTTGTGCCTCGGTAGCTCAGCTGGTTAGAGCGCTGGTCTCATAAGCCGGAGGTCGGGAGTTCAAGTCTCCCCCTAGGCACCAATCCCCCCATTTTAATACTTTTCTTAAATTTTCACAAATTATCAAAAAAGCCCTAAAAATCGGATTTTAGAACTAATTTAAGCTCTTATTTGTTATCATTTCATTTTAGTTATTTTTACCCAAAGGGATACCCACGCAAATAACCAAATCCCAAAAGGATACCCAAATGAAAAATAAAAGCTTTACAACAGACAGCCAACTAAAAGCTATCACCCTACCACAAGATACAAAAGAGCTAATAATAAAAGATGAGAGCACACCTAACCTAATAGTAAGAATTAGCCCACAAACAAAATCTTTTATTTTTAGAGCTAAAATAGATGGTAAGATGAAGCAATATAAAATAGGCCAATATCCGCTAATATCACTAGCCACCGCAAGGCAAGAAGCCATAAGATTAAAAGCCCAAATAACCCAAGGTATTGACCCAACACTAAAAGAGCTAACTTTTAATGAAGTAGCACAAAGATGGTTAAAACACAAATCCAAACAAAATTTAGCAACTTTTAAAAAGATACAAGGCAGATTAAATAACCATATAATCCCAAAGCTAGGCAATATCAAAATCCAAGATTTAAAGCGTGATAGGCTTATTAAATGCGTTTTAGAATTAGAATTAAAAGATAATAGGGGCGATGGATATGAGACTAAAACCAAGATTTTTGGGATATTAAAAGATATTTTGAAATTTATAGCAATCCACGGATTAATCCATGACTATATAAGCCCATTAGCGGATTTAAATTTCGGTGATATTTGTAAAGATAAGCACACCACAACCCACCACCGCTACATACAAGAGCCAAAAAGGCTTAAAGAGTTTTTAGACGCTATTGAGAATTATAAAGGCAATATCCTAACAAAATACGCTTTAAAAATGGGCGTTTATACAGCCCTAAGAAGCAAAACATTAAGAACGCTAAAATGGGAATATATAGACTACACAAAAGAAATTATCAATATACCAAAAGAGCAGATGAAAACCAAAAAACCATTTATACTACCACTAACCAATCAAATAAAAGCGATATTAAAAGAATTAGAGCCTTATAAGCTAGGTCAATATCTATTTAGCATTAATAATTCTAATGTGATGAGCGATGGGACGCTAAACAAGGCTATAAAGCTAATGGGCTTTAAAGATGATACGGATTTTCACGGATTAAGGGGGCTATTTTCTACAATATGTAACGAACACACAAGAACACGGATTAAGCGCTGAAATAATAGAACTATGCTTAGCCCACGCAGATACCAACCAAATAAGAAACGCCTATAATCACTCTGAAAGATTAAGTGAAAAAGCAAAATTAATGAAGTGGTATAATGATTATATAGATAAAATAAGGGGGTTGAAATGATTAAAAAAGATAAAGGATTTCTTTTCACAAACTTAGAATTAATTAAGCAAACAAGCCCAAACGCTGATAAGCGCATTAAAGAAATAATAGGCGATATTATTAAGCGCTTAGATGATAATTTAACAAGCGTTTCAAAAAATAGATATAATGATGAGTTAATATCTAAATTTGATAGCTTTTTAACGACTGATTTTATCTATTTAGAACATTTTAAAGAAGCAAAATATTCAAATGATAGCCTAGAATTACAATTTAGCGATATAAAAGAAAATATTGTTTATGCTCTTTTGGGAATTGACTTTTTGATAGCAGGTTACAAACAAAAAAGAGATTTTATCCGTTTATTAAATAGAAAATCTCACAAATCCAAGCTAAAAGCCCAAAGAAGTTTTAAAAATATTATAAGATATCAAATCCCAAAATTATACGATTATGAGGGCAATACACAACTATTAAAAGATTTATTTTTTAATAAAGATTATCAAAAGTATTTTTTACGCTTTGTAAAATCTTTTATTATAGTTATGTTATCTCTCACAAATGCTATATTTTATAATAAGCGTTTTAAGGGTAAAAATAAAGGCAAAATCAAAATAAAAGTTACTCTTAAAAAGGCACATAATTCTAAGCAATATTTGTTATCTACTATTAAATATAATTTTCAAAGGGATTTTTTGCTATCTAGACTAGAACTAGGCGAAAAATTAGAGCCTATAAATTTAGAATTTATCATAAAATTAAGCGCTGATGAGTTTATAAAACTAGGTAAAAAAGCAAATTTTATATCAGATAATTAGCATTTTTACAAATGATTAAAACCGCTTAAAATATCGATTTTACCATATATACAACAAATATACCGATAAATTTTTACAAAACCTATAAAGCATAATTTTGAAATAAAAGGTTATAAGGCCTTTTAAATTTAATTTTAAGGAGACAAAATGAAAGAAAACATTTCATCAAATCCAACCTTACTAAACTCAAAAATGGTAAAAGAGCTTTTACACATTAAAGGCGACGCCACCTTATGGAGATATTTAAAAGAAGGGATAATACCTCAACCTAAATTTAATATTAGTAGGAATATGAGATTGTGGGATAAAAATGAGCTTTTAGCCCATTTAACGGCTAAGAGCCAAGAAAATACCCAAGGGGGTGAGCTATGAGCGCCCTAGCTACTAAAGATAGTTTAATAGCCGTTTTAGACGGCTTATTGGATAAGCGTGATGATATCACCGCCAATAATGGGATAAATTATCACACAACAAGACTAAGTAACACAATAGTCGAGCTTAGAAAGTGTGGTATTAGAATAACAAATAAAACTATCAAAACGCCAAATAATAAGCGATATGATAAGTATTATTTGGAATTTAGCGAAGCAAATATAACAAAGGCTAAAACCCTTTTGAATTTTTATATCCAATCAAAAAAGATGGGCAAAAAATAGGGGAGCAATCCCCAAAGGAATAGCCCTAAGCTAATATTTTACTATTAGTTTAGGGGTGAGCCTATAAAATTAATCTTATAGGCGCTTAATGGCTAAATTTAATCTTTTAAACAGCATTTATAACACCATCGGCGATATCCAAGCCACCAACACCCTAGGCAATATAAACGCATTTAGCCAACCTAATTTTATAAATTGTGATAGCCTAAGATTTATAGCAACCAAGGCATTTTATAGCAAATTTACCGCCTTTTTACAGCGCCAAGACCTACAAATGAGCCCAACAAATATAAGCCCAAATCACTTCACTTTAAACGACCTTTACACCATACAAGCCCCAAAAGAGCGCTATTTACTCAAAATCACCGATAAAATCAGAATATATGCTTATTATTCTAGCATTTCTTTTGAAAAATCTAGGAGAATTCACCACGCCTTAAATAATTATATAATTTTAGAAATTCACGGCCTAGCACAATACGACCAACACACGCCAAACCCAATACCACACAACGAAAAAATGCTAAAAATACTTAAATTTATATTTAGCTATTGTAATAACTCAAAAGAGCGCCAAGCCTTAACCCTAAAGAGCTTTGATATATCTTTGGACTATTTAGACCAAGCCCAAATAAACCAAGAATACGCACTAAAAAAAGCCCCATATTTAGACCAAATCCACGCTAAATTCTTTAATTACCAAGGCACCCTATATATACAAGAGAGCAAAGCCCCAACCGCTAAAAATATCAATAGCAATCTACAAAAAATCAAAATTTATGATAAGCAAATCAAAAATTCACTATCATACGCCCTTAACCGCTTTGAACTTATTTTTTTAATAAGTGACTAAAATTAAGTGACTAAAACCAAATTTAAAAATCCAAAATTCTAAAATCCAAAACCCAAAATCCCAATCCAACAATCTAAAGAGCCAAGCCAAAAATCCTAAAATCACAAGCCAAAAAATAGCTAAATTCTAAATATTAATTTTTACTTAAAATCTTATTTTTTTATTGTGTGATAATTGAAATGAGTTGGAATACTTCTCCGCCTTATTTCGGCTTTTTTGCGACTTAAAAAAACGCCACGAAAGCACCACGCGCACGAACCACAACGCCATTTGATTTTTTAGCTCTCTAATGGAGATAAAAATAAAATATAAATTCTCTACCAATTTTATTTACTTTTCTATCCCCATAAATAGAGAGATTAGAGAATATTGCCTACATAATCGGGGCTTTTTTCTTGCCTAAACAACGCTATATCAAATTAGCAATCATATCTAAATCCTAACCAGCTAATTTACTATTTAAGCATTTTTAGATATAATATCAAGGCAATTTTTAATCATATTGTTTTTTAAATAATCTTAATACCCTATAATCATAGGTTATTAATTTTTAACTAAAAATCAAGGGATAAAGCTATCCAGATTAAATCTAGATAGCTTATTAAAGCGGATAAGTTAAACTTATACCCTTTACAAAGTCAAAGCTCTCCACGCATAAAGTGGATAGCACAAGCACAAGCTAATACAATCCAATCTAATCAGCCAAAAATAGATAAAATCTAAAGCAAAATAAAGGGAGTGATTTTACAAAGGGATACCCAAAAGGATACCCACGCAAACCTTAACAAACCCACCAAATAACGATATAACCGCTATTTAATAATATTTATACGGCTCCCCCCCCCCTAATTATAATAAATTTTTTATGCTTATTTTAATTATCAAGTAGTATAATTATCAAATTTAGTTATAAAAAATAAACCCGATAGGATCCACTTGAATAACCTACTAATTCTTTATAATCCAAAATATCAAAGTGATTTGATAAACGCTCATTTAAATGTGCTAAGAGAATGCGGTGAAGTAGCCTTTGGCAAGGTGCAAGTAAAAAATAATGATATGACTCATCCTTTTAAAGCTCAGTTAGAAAAAATATATAGTGCTACAAATGAAAAGGACTTTACTCAACTTTTTATCACAGATTATGCTAGTCTATATGTAGCAAAGGTGGTAAAAATTACACATGATGACTGCGCTATGCTAGCACCTTTATACTACAAAGAAAAAGATTTAAAAGTAGATAGCTGGTTTATTATCACAGATATGCGCGAGATTTATAGAAATGATTTTGAGAGCGTGAGGGATTATTTTTTGGCAAATATTACTATGCCTTTGCGTGATAATCACACTTATGCTCTTTATGGAAATAACTATGTTTATCCACTTATTATCAAACAAGATCAAAATTATTTTGAAAATGAAGTGCTATACTACAAAAATATCTATAAAACGCAAAAATACCTAGATACCAAAGAGATGCTAGCTAGATACTGCTTTGGTAAAAGCATTGATACACTAATGAGTGATAGCATAGATGCCTTAGTCTTAGCTGAAATCGAATATCTAGAAAATAAAGAAAATCCACTAAATGATTTTAGTGCGATTATTATGAAATACTCTAAAAGTATGGAGAGGGAGTTTTACGCTCTTTTTAAAGTTCTTTTTGCGTATTTGGGCTACAATAATCCTGGTATTTTGAGCATTGGATATGAGGTTCAAGGGCTTAAATATAGACTAAAAGATATTTTTGAACATAAGCCAAATCTTGGTACTTATAATTATTTAATGAAAAAAGATGAGATAGCAAGCACCTTTGAAAACATAGTCCCAGATGATATCAAAAATAGCTTTAGCGAAAAAATACTTGAGTTTATGCAGGTTTTAAAAGATATTAGAAATGAAAATATGCACGGCAAAAATGCTAGCCTAAAAGAAGCAGAGGAGCTTAGAGATATAATTTTGGGGATAGGCAAAGAGAGTATTTTGACGATTTGTTTGGAGATAAAAGCTAGGCTAAATGCTTTGTGTAAAGAGTCTTATAATAGATAAAGCGACAAAATATGTCGTCAGTATATGCTAGAATTTCATAAAATTGTAGTATAAAGGATATAAAATGAACGGCTTTGTTCCTCGTCCCCAAAAACTAAAATGCCCAAAATGTGGCAAAACAGAGATTACCACGGCTGGCTGTGTTTCAAACTTTCAAACTTGCCCAAAATGCGGCATACTGATGAAACCATGTGCTATGGGCTTGCTAGACAAAATTATAAATAGCTTTAAGGCTTAAAGGGCTGTTGTGGCTCTACTTATAGGCTTTTTAATCATAGTTGGTTTGCTTGTTTGGGCGATTAAGCTAAAACCGCTAGGCATTATTCTCTGCTCTCTTTTTGCTTATTTTTTAATAAGCAGGGACAATACACCGCAGACAGAAATCGGCTGGATAATGCTTGCTATCATGGTTATAGGTATAGCCGTCAATATTTTGAAAAAGAGAAAAAGGGATGTAGATATAGATAATGAATGGTATTTGAAGTAACAAGGGATAAATGCAATGAGTGGTAAACAAGCAACTGGCGAAAAAATGGTTCGCAGATTTATGATAATGTTAAAAATACTTTATTCTGGGCATGGGCTAAATACCAATAAGCTATGTAAAGAGTTTGGCACTAGCCTAAGGACTTTACAGCGTGATATACCAAGATTACAAGACTACTGCGACATAGAGCTAGAAAAAGGTAAAGATGGTAATTATTATATATCTCGTGGAGAGCATGAGGACGGCTCACTTAGCTTTGGCGATATAAAAACCTTTGCGCAAAAAAGCGGTGTTGAAGACTTATATTCAAAGCTAGATGCTCCAATGATAGCTGATGTGCTAAATATGAGCGTATCAAAGAGTTTTAGCGTAACAAACGAGCCAAAACAAAGCTCTAAGGCTCTAAGGTCTATGTTTGAGAGTATCGCTGGTGCTATCTTGGAGCATTTTATTGTAAGCTTTTATTATAATGGCTCACAGCGTATCGCAAAACCTTATAAACTCATAAACATAGCTGGTGTGGTATCTGTTGGCTGATGAAAAGGCTAAATTAAAACATTTTACACTCTCAAAAATTAAAAATTGTGAGATTATAGATAAAACTTTCACTCCATCTAATATTTTTCTAAAATGCATTGAAGAAAATAATCTTAAATGGCTAAATGCTAGCGCAAAAACAGCTAGAATTCTAGTTTTACCTGAGGCTAGGGAATATTTTGAACGAAAAAAAATATTTTCTAGCTTTAAAGTGCTAAAAGATGATAAAAATGGTATTTTGCTAGAAGTTAATTTTGCCTTTGATGATGAGCTTTTAAATGTAGTAAAAGCATGGATACCATATATAAAAATAATAGAGCCAAAAGAGCTAGATGTAAAACTTAAAGATATACTAAAAGATTATATAAAAGACAGTGGCAAGTGTTATACTTATTGATGTTTTTTGATTGAGTAATTTTTATTTTTTTCACTTTATTTTGGAGAATTAGGTTAAAATGTATTTATAATGGTGTATAGTTTGCTAATTTGCAAATTATACACCTGCTAAAATTTTATAATTTAGTTAAAATATTTGCAAATCTGCTTACAAGCTCTATTTAGCCTAGCTTTTGTAACTAGATAATCACCCCTTAGCTTGCCAGTAGTCTCGTCCATGTATAAATCCCTACGAACCTCTATCATAAGCGAACTAACTCTGCTATCTTTTTCGTAGAACTTAATAGGCGTGATAGCCCCAGCAAAAGGTGTGTTTAGCGCTACTTCAAATCCAGCTTTTTCAAAAGCACTTTTAGCAAAATCCAAAAGAGCCTTTGTTTTATAATCTCTCATCAAAATAAGCTCTTTTTTAAAAGCTGCTTTGCTTAGCATAAACTGTTCTTTACACCACGCAGGAACTCTGCTACTATCGTGGGGCAAATGAAAAAGCACGGATGAGAAAATATTCATTTTAGCTCCTTTACATCATTTTATTGCTTGTTCTCGTATTCCACAACCACATTTTCTGGTAAATATTTTTGAAGTTTAAATTTTAGTTTTTTGCCTATTTTATTAAACTCATCAATATCTACATTTTTGCTAAGCCAGTAATATCTGCCTCCATCTAGGCATTTATATAGCAGCTTTCCCCAGTTTATAAAAGCTTTTTCAAGTTCTATGTTTTCATCAAGTTTAAATCTTTTTTGCAAATCACTCAAAGATACTATTTTGTTACATTCATCAAAAAGCACACCATCTTTTAGTTTAAAAAGTAGAATTTCCCAATCATCTATGTGTCCATATCCCATGCGAATATCAAATCTATATTGCACAAAAAGCTTGATGCATTTTAGTAAATTTATATATTGCTTTTGCAGTTGTTTTGGTAGCAGCAGACACTCACCACAATCACAATTATCACCATCATGCCAAATAGGCTAAGCACTCCAATCTCTTCGAATGCCTACAAATCTAGGCGATTTACCTATAAAAGTGTTTTGCTCTTCTAGCTTATACATAAGCTCAAACATATCCTTTTATGAATTATGATAAATTCCTTTTAAGAACTCTTCTAATCCAAGTGGGATATATTCGCTTTTTAGTAAGTTTTCAAGCATTTTTTTACGCTCTGCTTCGTTCGCATTATTATAAATGCAGCAAAAATGCTTTGATGAAATAAAATCTTTCATATCTTACTCCTTCATAAAAGAATTTATCATTCTAGGGAATTCTAGAATTCCTTAGAATATCGCTTTTAGCAAAGCAAAGGCACAAATGCCAATAATAGCACAAACTATAAGCCCACCAACTGCGCCAAGTCTATTACTAGGCTCATCATCACTTACTGCTACAACCGCACACAAAATGCCAGCAAATACACTTCTTATGAGATATAACCCAGCTCCTATAATAACAGGGATTAAAACTATCCAAAGTATTATAGTCCCTAGTGTTTCCATGCTATCTCCCTTATGGCATTATAGTAGAGTAGCTACCATCGCTGTGATAGTAAGTATCGCCACTTTTTGTAGAATAACTGCCATCGCTATTCCAAATAGTATCACCACTTCTGGTAGAATAACTGCCATCACTATTCCAAGTGGTATCTCCACTTCTGGTAGAATAACTACCGTCACTATGATATATAGTATCTCCACTTCTAGTAGAGTAACTTCCATCGCTATGCCAAGCAGTATCTCCATTTATTGTAGTATAGCTACCATCGCTATGCCAAATTGTTTCGCTATTAGCAATAAAAATTGCTAGCATTACAAAAATTAGTTTTTTCATTGTTTTCTCCTTAATTTTTTATCTACCACGAGCTTTGCCGTGTGATTTGATTTTATCACGACACCCACCGCCTTCACAGCTACTACTGCCACAGCCAGAGAGACCTAAAACGCCAAGCACAATAAGCGCACAAAGAAAAATTCTTATTTTACCCCCTTTGTTTAAAAATCAAGTGGAATTCTAGCAAGATAAATAGTCATATTTTGTCTAAAAGAAATTATTTTATATGCTCGTGGTATGGCTCTTTTGCGTGGCAGTCTTTACACAGCACGGCTAGATTTTCTTCTCTATTGTCGTATTTTTCGCCATTTTTGTGATGGACATGAAGCAAATGCGGCTGCAAACTAAAATTCCTACCACAATTCTGGCAAATAAAATTTGCCTTTCTTCGCATTTTAAGCGATATTTGTGCCCAATCATCTGTGTAGTCATTTAGTGGGGCTACGCTGTCTTTATGATGTCCAAAACCACTTAAAATATTTTTTGGATAGCGCCTAAAAAACTCTTTTAAATCAAACACCTCACTCCAGCCTAGCTCTTTTAGGCAATTTTTACAAATATCTAGCCTTTCATTTGATTTTTGCCAGATGCTAGAATTCTCGCATTTATTTATCACAAACACACCATCATCACGGCTTGAAACTACATAGCGCTTTTTTCTGCCACTTTGAACCATTTGTTCATATGTAGAGCAGTTACACACATGAAACTTTGGCAAACTCCACTGATCATTGTATTTATAAACATCACGGATATACAAAATCACTCTAATGCCCTTATAAACAAAGGTCTTATCATCAAAAATCTCAATCTCATCAGGGCTGATTTCTATACCCTCAGCTCCAAGTCGCTCTAATTCAGTGGCTGAAATTGTGTTTTTCTCATACTTTGTGCTGATATCTACTAGCCTTGCGCCAATTTTTTTTCTAGCATTTTCTAGTGGAGCGATGATTTCATTTACTTTCATTTTTTTTCTACCTCATCGGCGACTTTGCGCTCTATATTTGTGCGCACACGCAATTCCACTCTTTGGCTTTTATTGCTATCTTCTAAACCACCAACTCTTAACGGCGTAGAATTCTCATCCAAAGGCAGCGCAGATGAAAATCCAATCGCTCTAAAATGCTTTTTTAGCCACTCTTTTTGCTCGTCATTTAAACTCTCTTTTGTGATGATATATCCTAGCACCGCACGGGTTCGATCTTGCGAGAGAGACATATTTTTTAGATACGCACTCACGCCACTCTCTCCGCCCCAAAATGACGATGTATGCCCCTCAATGCGTATTTCTTCTATATTATCTCTAAACTCATCAGCCATCAAAATCTTTAAATATCTTGGGAAAAAATCATCTAGAATTCCTTTGAACTTATCACTTAGCGCAGACGAGCCCACGCTAAATAAAATATCAGGCTGAAAAAAGCGAATTGTAAGGTCTTTGTCCATCACAGCACCCCACGCTTGCCAGTCGCTTTCAAACTCTTTGTTTAATCGCTCATAAAGTCCTTGCGTAGTCTCTTTAAAGATAAGTGGAATTCTCACGCTTCCTTGAACCTTTATCATATAAACCACTGAAATTAGCAAGAAAAGCAGCATTAAAGCAGTCATTATATCACTTAGTGCTATCCAGTAATCCTCACCGTGCTTTTTGTGCGTTCTCACCTTCTGCCCCCAAGTGCGCCAAGTAGCGCAGATGTCGCATCACGCAGATTTTCAGTCATCATACGATAGTCATTTACAAACTGCTCTGAAATTCCAGCTATATTTCTTGAAGTGTTTTTAAGCGCAGTTTCTAGCTCACTATCAAGCACCTTTGCTTGTGAGTTTATGCCCTCACTTGCTTTATTTAGCGCTTCGATTAGCTGCGTATTTAGGCGCTCATTATAGGCGTTAAACTCGCTATCAAGTGCATTTAAATGAGTTTTGATATTTTCTATCATAGCATTATTTGTGCTTGTAAAATTCTCATTTAGCTTGCTGCCTTGCTCATTTATCGAATTTTGGATACTTTGGGCAAAGTCATTTGTCGCACTCATCATATTTTTAGCATTAGTTTCGTAATTTTGGCTTAGCTTATCGCTCATTTGCGTAATTTGAACAAAGTTTTCATTACTCATTTTAGCAAAGCTATTTATCTGCTCCATTATCTCTGGAATAGTGAATTTTAGGCTATCAAGGTGAGCAGCAAGAGCACTAGAATTCTGCGCTAAAAGCTCTCTTTGTTCTTTTATATTTTCTACCACGCTATAAATTTCTTTTGAATTTTCTAAAAACTCATTTGTGCTATTTACTAGATTTTTGTAATCATCGCTTTGCTTAGTGAGTGCTTCAAACACTGAATTTATAGAATTCTGCGTATTTTCAATGTAATTTTTATAGTTTCCTTGCCACAAAACCAGCTTTGCTACAGCACTATTTAGCTCTTTGAAATTCTCTCCAAACTGCTCAGTAAGCTTATCATTAAAGTCCTTTATCACACTACTTAAAGCTTCAATCAAAGCTTTTTGATTATTTTGCGCCATTGTAGTAGCAAAATTTTTAAACTCATTTATAAGTGCGCTAAACTTATCATTTGTGTCCATACGCAGATTTTTTACCTGTGTTAGAAGCGATGAGTCCTCATCACCACTAATTGCTTTTATAAGCCTTGTGTTCATTTCATTTTGGGCATTTATGCTGTTTTCATTTTGCGCAATTTGCTTTTCTAGCGCAGTTAGAATTCTACTTTGATTTTGTGCCACATCGGCTAGGGTGTAATCATCTGGCTCTTTTTGCTCTTTTTTGCTAAATAGCTCAAAAATCAGCGAAAGCACCTTTAAAATAATCGCCCCAAGAACTCCCACAACAGAGACCAAAAAGGCAGTTTTAATCCCATTTATGAGATTTGGCAAACCCTCTTTTGTATCATTTACATCAAAGCCCATAAGTCCAACTGAAATTCCATAAAAAGTAAAAAGAATTCCAGTAGTTATGAGCAAGCTCACAGCAAAGTGATGTAGAGCTTTTGTGCGAATTAAATGTACCAAAAACAACACAAAAAACACGCCAATTACACTTATACCGACTGCGACATGTCCATTAAAACCTTTTGATATCAATTCTAGCATTTTTACCTACTTTCATATTCTAGCATTTTGATTTCTTGCTTTTCATACCACGCCAAATAGCTCTTATTTTCATCATCGATATCTTTATCATACCGCAAAGGATCAGCCAAACATGCCTTTAGCTCAGCTTCTATTTTTTGCGATTTTTCTACTAAGACATTTATCGCCCATTTTGTAGCAGATGATGAAAGAGACGCACTTGCTTGATTTACACCGCACAAAAAGCGTGAGAACATATTTTTCCAGCCATTTACAGGATGATTTAGAGCCTCAAACTCGTATTTTGCTTGTTCTACACGGCACTTGAAATATTCATTTATCCGCTCTTTTATTTGCTCTCTTTCAAAGCTCAATAAATCATATATTTTTCTAGCACTTAGCTTTTTATGCGCAAAAAAACAAATCAAAATAAATCCCCACAAGATAATCGCTTTTATACTCACGCTTTAATATTTCTTTGATTTCTTTAAATCTATCATCAAAATTGCTAAAAATATTGTCGTTCATCCTTGCGCCTCGTACCATTATTTTTTTTCAATTCTACTAGCTGTGACAAAATATTTTAATTCCAAACCAGGGTAGCTCTCTGGATGTTCACCGCCAAAAATTTCACATTTTTCTTGTCTTAGCTTATTGCTTAATAAACTAATATTTGTCGGCGTTTTATCATCAATATCAAATCCAGCATCTATGACTATTCCAATACTTTCGGTAGTTAAATACCTATTGTGAGCATCAGGTATTTTTGACATATCCCATACATATATTTTAATTATATGACCATATTTTTTTAAACCTGCAAGCTTACTTGGCCATTTTTCCATATTATACTCATCTATTCTTTGTTTAGAATCATGCCCGCAATAAGAGCAATGAATATTTATTGTGCCTTTGTTTTGTGGATTTGCACCTCTAAAATATCCAAGATATTTGGCAACTTGTTCTAATGTTTTAAAACAGCTCTTATGAATATAAAAATAAGGATCTATAATATTAACCTCTCTTGCATATCCTAAAATATTTTGAAACACTTTAGCAAAATTATCTATATTTTTTATTTCATAATAAGATACAGGTTCTTGTATCCTTTCTAGCAGCTCCCCTTTTAGTTCATCCATTGTATGTGTATTAAAAGAGCAATCGCCACTTTTGCTAAAAATAAAATCTATTTTTCTTTGACTATCAGTTTCTTTGGCTATATTCAACCAATCATCTTCTTTTTCTGGGATAATTTTAGATTTTGGGTGGTATTCTATTCTTTTTTGCGTATCTAGCGTTTTTAGTAATGTCGTTAACATAAATTTATTTTTATATTGCTCTTTATCGTTATCATCAAATAAATTAATAAATTTATTTACATTATTAAACCAATCTTTATTATTTAACGATATCAAAAATCCACTATTTTTTACATATCTAAGTAAATTTTCAAGACGTTCTGCGATTATTCCATTACAATAACTATTTGTAAAAATTTCTGGTGAGAGAAAAAATTCTTTTACTATCATAAATTATTCCTCATCCACATCAAATCTTTCATTATAGCCTTCTTCGAAAAATCCATGTGGCCATGGAGTAAGCAATGTACCATCACAATCGAGTTTTAATTCTCTTATAAATGCACAATCATCTGCGTTATCCACATACAGCAGACAAATATCATCTGGCGTGATATATAGTAGATCATCTTTGCTGATTTTACCATCAGCTGAGTGGCGCAAACGCTTCATTATACGGAGCAACAAATGCTCGCTATGAGTTTCTATATATAGCTTTTTCTCTTCACTTTTTACAGCCATTATAAACTCATCTGCTAACTCGCATTGTTGTTTTGGGTGTAAATGAAGCTCTGGCTGTTCTATATAAATGCTATTTGTGCTTTTTAACGCATCATCGCCAGTAGTTATAGGCGCACTAAAATAACAACTAGCCAAAATAGGTAGCACCTGTGACACACCAAGCCCCATATCTCGTGGCAATACTAGCGTATTTTTGCGTATATCTAGAAATTCTAGTTTTGTTATATAGTCATTTTCTAGAATTCTGCCTTTATTTTCAGGGTCTTCTTTATAGAATTTATTTACTTCTATTTTATAAGGTGTATTTAGTTTATTTGGGTCGCCTAACCACCCATTTATTTTATTTCTTAGCTCAGTTGCATCATCTAGTGTGATGATTTTCCAAATGTCTTTTGAGTTTAGTTGTAGTGCTGCAAGATTGCTATAACTAGGCTCAAATACTAGCTCACTACGCTTAGGATAATGACGCAAAGGCTCTATATGTTGCCAATTGCTATTTTTATTTGTGACAAAGTAAAGTTGAAACCAAATATTTGCTATTTCACCAAATAAAAGCCAAGAGTTTTTATTTTTTTGGAATTCTTCTATTAGTTCATTTATTCCAGCATATGCCATATAAGAATATTTATCCAAATTAAACATAAAATAATTATAATCTTTGATGTCTATATTATAATTTTCATCTTCTATTTGTTTTCCTAGCTCTTCTAATAAATCTCGCTTTTCTTTTTCCATGTCTCCACTATATTTTACATAATCAGCAATTTTTTTGAATATAGAATTTTCTTGATTTATAGAAATTTTATATTTAAATTCTCTTTTGTCATCAAAATTTGCAGTAGCGTATAATTCATCATTGAAGTATAATTCTAAATTATATAAAATAGTATTTACTTCTCGTTTGTCCCAAAATTCTCTTTTTTCTTTATGATTATATACGATAGTTTTAAACTTAACCGATGAAATTCCAAAAGTAAATTTTAATATTTCATCATACCACTCTTTTAATTTTAAAAAATCAGCTAGAAATTCAATGTTACCATCGTAATGCTTTTGAGATTTTTCAATTACTTCATTAAATAGATTTTCATCTTTTGCATAAGTAATGATTTCATTTACATTAAATGATATTCCACCAACTGATTTTATATAGTCCCATTCTTTTGTTTTTGTAAACTCATCAGAAAATTTAGAAGTTTTTTCATAGCCAAACATTCCGTAAGCATCAATGCTACTAGGGTCAATACGAACTCTATTTTTTACCATTATAGAGGCGATAGTTCTAAAATCATTAAATTCCCTCTCAAACTCAAATTTTCTACCCTCATCGTGTTTATGAATAAAATTTTTAAACCCACCTAAATCTATGATATCATCAATCTTCATTATATCGGGATTAGCACCACCTATAACTTCTTTAGCATACATTAAAGCGTGAAGTATGCTTGATTTGCCCACGCTATTTGGTCCATATATCAGCGTTATAGGCTTGTTTGAGAAAGTTTGCATAGTACCGCCAAAGGCTTTGAAGTTTTTAAATCCTATTGTATTCATTTTTTATCCTTTTTATTTTTTGTGTAATTATAGCTAATTTTATAGCCATATTTTGTCTATTTTAAAATATTATTTTATTTTTATTTCGGTTAAATTGCTTTATAAAATTATTAAATTCCACATTTCCACTCAAAATATATAAAATTTCTTTTGCTCTTGTTATACCAGTATATATTAGCTCCGGATTCATTTTTTCTCCGATAAGTAAAATTGTAGCATAAGATTCCCATCCTTTGAAACTATGAATTGTAGAAATTTTTATTTTTCCAGAATTAGCTTGAAAGGCAAATTTTTTAATTCTTGCTATTTCATCATCTATTGCTGATAAAAAAGCAGAAGGGTTTTTGTAAAATCTTTCTAATGTTCTCATATCTATTTCATGTCGTTTTGCTTTAAAGGCGTTCATCATCCTTACATCAAAAAAGAATTTTTCAGTTATTCCATTATTATCTAAATAGCCTTTGTCTTGTGCTTCCTTTATCCTTTTTGTCATATTTTTATATATCTCTTGCATCGTTTCTAGGTTTGCAAATACAGTATTTGTTTTAAATCTACATTCTTTGCGAACTTTATAGTCTATATGCTGTAAGGCATTTACTTTTGAGCCAAGAATAGCAATATCACTTATGTGTATTTCATCTCTTAAGTTTAAAATTCTATTGACAATAGATTGTATGCTTATATTTTTTATATCATCTTCTATATAAACCTGCCCATAATAGTCAGGATCAAGACGATTTTCATTTATTTCTTTGTGTTCTTCATAGTCTAATTGATATTTGTTTTCTAAAAAATATTTTTGGAATTCCAAAGCAAATTTCATTAAATTATAATTTGAACGATAAGTTTTTTTAAGTTCATTCCACCTACCACTGATGCCAGTATTTGGCAATCTTTCCTCGCCATAATCAGTTTCATAAATATTTTGCTTTTCATCAGCAAATATAACAAACGAGCCATTTTTATTTAAAAACTTATCTCTTAAAAGCGCAAACCATTCTTTTTTAAAATCTTGCCCTTCATCAATCAAAATAACATCTTGTTTAAATATCTCATCTATTTTACAATCATATAAATCTTTAATAGCACTTTTCATATATTCATTAAAATCCATGGAATCTATTTCTATTATTTCTTTATTTTCTATATTTCTTTCACTTGGTAAAATTTTTGTTTTTTTAGTTCTTATTACAAATGGTTCAATATCATGAAAATTTAATGCTTTTGAGATAAAGTCATTAAAATGAGTTATCCAAATTTTATCACCAAAAGATTGTCCGTATTGTCTAGAAATCATATCTCTAAGTCTATTTCTTAAAGTGATATTATAGTGTAAAACCAAAACTCTTTTATACCTATTATTTTGTTCTAAACTTTTCATTGCGTTTATAGCAAGGTTTGCTAGTATTAGAGACTTTCCACTTCCGGCTTTGCCTCTTATTTTCTTTTTCATGCCTTGCGAATATTTACTTAATTGCAACTGCTCTGCGCTAAGCTTATTGTTGTTGACTTTGGCTCTTTGGTCTATATAATCTAATGATGGTCTTAAAAGTTCTGCTATTTCATCAAAAACTTCATCAAAATTACCCTCAAGATTTACCTCGCTTTTATTTTTTATATTTTTAATAAGTAAATTTATTGAGTCATATCCAAATAGTTTTACATATTTATTTGGTGAATTTGTTTTATCTAAATTTCCAAAACAAGATTTTATTTGGTTTTCAGAGCTTTTGTGAAAATACACAGCTGTGTTTATTATGAAATTTGGATTTGGTGTATTCTCTTGCTCCAATGCACTTTTTAATCTATAAAAAAGTATTTTTTCATAAAGTTTTACGCTGTATATATCTTTTATATTATCTCTGTATTCTCTTACTTGGTTCATCGGAATTCTAATTCTGGCTTGTTCTTCTCTTACATACATAGTTTCTATTGGTTTGCCATTTTTTTCTTCTATTTTATATTCATAGCATTCTAAATTCCAATCCTTAACCTCGATGATATAGACACCACGATTTTTTCTAAAAACCACTATATCAGGAAAATCTCCATTTAGTAGTGGCTGAAAATATATTTCGTATGTGTCATCTAGTCCTTTGCCTAGGGCTTCTAGCAAATATAGCTCACCTGCTTGTGCTTTTACTCTACCGTTTTTTATTTCATCTAAACTAGGAAAAATTTTTGCCATTTTTATATCCTTTTAGTATCCCATCATCGCTGTAGCTGCTACATTTGGTTTCAAACAATCTCGCAAGAACTCATCTGAATCTTCTTAATATCTATTCAGCAGGATTTGAGCATATTTCGGATACATCTCTTCTAAACATTGTTTCAATAATGCTTCATAATCCTCTATACTCATTTGTTGAATCTCTTTTAGCGTCATCTTGCTTGCTTTTTCTATTGCTGTCACTGCTCATACTCTTTTATTCTCTAAAAGCTCGTTTATTTCATTTTTTAATGCCTTTGGCTCTAAGATTTCTATACTACCAAGCCAGCTTAGGATAAAGCTTTTTATCTCATCAAAGTTTGTTATCTTGTAGCTTACAATTATATCGCCGTTTTCTAGGCTTTTTTCTATCATTTGGGATTTAAAAAACTTCTTAGCCTTAAAAAATCTTGCCTTTTGCGCTAATATTTTTAGCCTTACATTTATAGGCTCTTTGCCAAACTCAGAAAACGGTGTTTGAATGCTCTCTATAAACTCGCTTATATCAGCATTTGCGTGAAAAGTCGCACTCAAAATATCCACACTTTTTATCTGCGTTATGCGAAACTTGCTAACCCCAAGCTCGCTAGCACAAATTAAATAAAAATTCTCACTCATAAAGACGATTTTATAAGGATTTATCTCTTGGAATTCCAAAGTTTTCTGCTCGCTTTTGTATTTTAGATTTATCTTTCTTTTATGTGTGATAGCAAACTCTAATGATTTTATGATTTCAGCCTTACTCTCTATGCTCTCAAAAGGGCGTGAGACAAAACTATAACAAGCGTTCGTGCTTTTTAGCTTGGCTTTTAGGGCTTCTTTTGTCCTCTCATCAAAGCCAAAGCTAGAAAAAAGCTGATTTTTGCTAGCAAGATTGTAAGCAAGGGCAAAAAAGCTAAGCGTCTTAGCGTCCAAAAAATTTTCAAAAGCATCTTTTGTGACAGCCCTATACGCACCACCCTCGCCACGCACGCAAGTAAAACCATCAGGGAAATACTGCTTTATTACATCAAGGTCACGGCGAATAGTTTTTTCGCTCTTGCCCTCCCACAAAGCGTGGTTTTTTAGCTCCGAGATTTTTACCATTTTTCCATCATTAAAACGCTTTAAAAGCTCCAAAACCCTCATTGTTTGGTTAGTCATATTATGTCCTTTTTATTCTTTTTTTGTGGAATTATAATATATTTTTTGGACATATTATGAGAATTCTATAATTCCTAAGGAAAAATCTAGAATTCCTGGCAATAATTCTTGCGCAAATCTAGAATTTCTTAGCTTAAATTTATTCAAGCTTTTATCAAAATACCACTTATTTTGATTTAGGTACTTTCATAAACCCGCAAATATCGGTAAAATCATGAATTTTTCTAAGTTGATGATTTTTTGACTATTTAAAACAACTGACCTAGTTTAAGGGATTTAACTTACAAAAAATTCTCATATCATAAATTAAACTAAATCTCTAAAAATATAAAATTTTGACAAAATAAGTCAATAACTTACTTTACAATTTTACTTTTATTTTAGACTTGCTTTGCTAATTTCAAAATTAGCAAAGCAATTTCTTATAATTTTGATATAATCTAAACAATAAATCTTTAAAGGTGAATCGTGTCAAATATAGAAAAAGTAAATATTTTGAAGTATTTTTTGCTTTGCGAGACGCTAACTCCAAAACAAGCAGACAAGCCTACCCCAAAGCGTGTAGATAAGCAATCAAAAGTAGTAATAAATACTGAAAAAAGCATATTTACAAGGCATATGCAAGACGCCTTTTATAGACTTGATAATAACAAAATCATCACTTTTGCGCTCTTTGGCTCACTTTACCCCACAAAAAATATCCAAAAAAAGCTCAAAAATTCGCTAATGCCTATACGCCAAACGAAGAAGACGGACAAAGTGCTAGCTTTGCGCTAGTGTTTGAACAGATTGATTTTAACACCAAAACTTGCATCTTTGACGCACACGAGAGGGTAAATAGCTCAGATCTCAGCCTAGCTCCATTGGTAGCTTCATTGATAACTGAGGAGATTGAGTTTGAGACGCTTAGTTCTTTGTGCGATGGCAGTAGTGCACGACTTTTTAGCAACAAACTTACTTCTTGGGCGCAAGATAGATTTTTAAACAATCGCTTTGATTTTAAGCCAAATCAAGCCGTAGAAGAGAAATCAAAGCATTTTTATATCAGCCTAGACTTTGATGAGTTAAGCGAGTTCTACGCCAAAGCTAGCCAGATATACGAAGAAATGCTAGGAGAAAAAGAGCTCTTTGTTAGCGATAAGCTTCAGTGTATCTTTATCTCTTCAAAAACAGGCTCAAAATACACTCCTATGATGCATAGCTTTTACATTGATAGCATTAGAGACGCAATAGGGCTTTATAGCAAAGAAGAAGGCTCAAATAACCTGCTAGATAGCTACCTAGCTACTGGCGCAGTGAGTATGGCAGGGAGTTTTTTGTCTCAAATCTGCAAAAAAGCGAGTTTTGAGCAGGCTCTTTTCCGCTAAAAGCTAGGCTAAATGACTCACAAAATTTTGCTATAAACTCAGTCTTTAAGCGTTTTGATCTAGCTAGCAGGGATGATTTTTGGCAAAATACTGGATTTTATGCGATAAATGGAGCTCCTGGAACTGGTAAAACCACGATTTTAAAAGAAATGTGTGCTAGTATTTTTACAGCTAGAGCAATGGAACTTGCTAAGCTTGACGAGAATGAAATAACAATAAATGGTCTGCTAAATCCTAGGCTTTATGGCTTTGATATGACGATTTTTTCATCAAACAATCTAGCAGTAGAAAATGTAAGCGCAGAGCTTTCTAACCCAGATGATATAGATGAGAATTTGCTTGGCAAGCTTTTGGATGTAGATTATTTTAGCTCTATTGCTAGTAAATACTGGGGTAAAAAAGCTGGGGAGCTTTTGGTTTTAGGCTTGGTAATAGCGAAAATATCAACAAATTCGTCTATGACTTTTGTTACAATGTAAATGAGACTGGTCAAGCAGATGAGGGTAATGCGAGAATTGAGGAGATTAACGCTCTAAAAGCATTTTTGGCATTTTATAAGCACAGAACTAGGGGTAAAATTAGCGATATTAGCGTTATTACGCCCTTTGTAAATGTGGTAAACATGAGCAAAATCTAACATCGAGCTAAAAACAAATACTATACACACAATGCAAGGACGAGAGTCAAAGGTTGTAGTTTTAGTCCTTGGCGACACTAGCGAAGGTGCTAGAAGCTGGGCGGCAAAAAGACCAAACTTACTAAATGTCGCACTTGCTAGGGCTAGGCAGAACTTTTTTGTTATAGGGGATTTTAAAGCTTGGTCATCGCTGCCGTATTTCCGCATTTTAGCGCAAAATATTGCTAGGATTGATTCTAGCGATATAGAAGATATTTTTAATGCTCATTTATAATAAGTTTTGAGAAATCACAACAAAATAGCTATTTAAAAAGTAGTTCTTGTAATAAAAAAATCTTTTAGACAAAATAAGTCTAAAATAAAAACTATAATTTTATATAGAAATCAATGGAACAAACATTCCATGGATGCTAAAAAAAGTATATTATGAGAGATAAAAATATTCAAAGAGCTTTTAAAAAAGAGCTTAATTTGTCCACAAGGAATATTAAATCAAAAAAGTGTATAATAGAAAACGCATTAAGTGTGAGTGTTTGGAAGGCTAAAAATAATGTTTGAATATTTTATGAGTGAACAAGAAAAAGCTAGGGCTGAGGAAATAAAATCAAAAATGCATAGCGAGCCTGTAAGCTTGGATGATTTGCGACTTTTGATTAGATATTTAAAGCATGATATAGAGCTTATGGAAAATCGGCTAGTAGAGCTGGATAAAGAAATAGCAAGAGATAAATTTGACTCGCTAAATTATAATAACCACTCATTTTGGGGTTTTATCACAAAGGGTGCTATGGCTTTATCCACTGGTGCTAAGCATATGAATACCGGAGCTATCAAGTTTAATATCTCAACAACAAAAAAGCTAATAGAAACATATGAAGAAATGCTACATGAGTGGGAGAGCGACCCAGAAGCAAAAAAGATACATGATGTCTTCAAAAACGTCGATCGAAAGATCGACAAGGCATTGGGGAGATAAATGCTACATAAGTGGGAGAGCGACCCAGAAGCAAAAAAGAGACATGATAGTGTTTTTGAAATAATAGAACAAATACATATACATGGAAGGTAGTTTGAAAATGAGCTTTCAAGTAATAATAGATAGGCTAAATGAAGAAGAAAAAGCCAGAGCAAGAAATATCTATGAAAGATATGCTGTCGGGGATAAAGTTAGTGTAGATGAACTACGCCTTTTGTTGCGCTTTGAAAAATCACAATTATCACAAGCTAGAATATCTCAGCATGATGCTAAAAGAGCCTTGGCGTCTAATCAATTTGAGCAGATAAATTATAAAGACCATTCTCTTGCTGGCTGGATAAAAAAAGGTTTATTAGGTGTTAGCACCGCAAAATCTCAAATAAAATCTTCATCTATTGATTATCATATTTCAGGATTAGAAAAATTAGTAAATGAACTAGAAATAGAGATAGAAAAAAGATCTGCTGATAACAAAAATAACCAAAGCAAATCTAATGAGAATGAGAACATATTTGCCGCTCTTTCTGCCTGGCTAATTGTAGATAAATATAAATCTTAAAGATTTATATTTATCTACAATTAGCCCTCAATTAGCATATCCATAGTTTCATCAGCGCAGTATATAAAAACTTAAGTTTTTCTCTTATTTTAAGTCCATAAATTTCCATATAAAGTTTTTCCGTTTCTATATTATCCAAAATAGTAGGATTTAGCGTTATGTAAGCACAACCTAGTTCTTTGGCTGCTATTCTTATAGCCTCATTTGCGTATTCTTTATCTTTTAAAGGAATTGCAAAATCATCACTATCGCTCAATTATTCATCCGTGCAAAACTTGATTATAAAATCAGCATACATTCTTACTTTTTTATCTCTTTCTTGCTCGTAAGTTTGCATGCCAGATGTGTTTTTCAAAATATTATCTACAAAGTTCATATGGTGCTTTCTTTTATAAAATATTTAAAAGTTCAAGGTGTATAATTGGCAAACCATACACCTTAGCTTAAAAATATTTATAAAAAATTTCAAAAGTTTATAAAAAAAACAGGCTACCCTCTAAACTTCTAAAAGCCACTCCGTAGCGTTTTTGATCTTTATGCCTTCTATTGATAAGGTATAGTTTTTATCCATTGAAATAATGATTTTTTCGTAGTTATCTGGGATAGATTGTAGTGCTCTTAGCTCTTTTTTTAGAGTTTTTTCATCTATTATGCTTTGCGAGACTTGGATATAGATTTTTTCTTTTGGATTGCTTGCTACAAAGTCAATTTCTAGCTCGCCGATTTTGCCTATTTGGACGCTATATCTACGCCTTAAAAGCTCTAAAAACACTATATTTTCTAAAATATGCCCAAAGTCGCTATCCCTACGCCCAAAAAGCCAGTATCAGCAATGTAGTATTTTTGCCCAGTTTTTAGCAAAGCCTTGCCTTTTATATCATAACGATTTGCTTCATAAAACACAAATGAGCTTGTAAGTAACTTGATATATTTATCCACGCTATTTCGTGAAATGCTATTTTTATCGCTTGTTAGGACAGAGCTGATATTATTTGGACTTGTAAGAGAGCCTATATTAGAAGCTAGGAATTTTGTGATTTTTTCTAGCAAGATATATGAAGCATCGCATCTTGCCAAAATATCTTTTTGTAAAATTGATGAGATAATACCCTCTAAGGCTTGAAATGAGTTTATTTCGTCCATTTTATACTGAGCTAAAATAGGCATACCTCCAAAAATTAAATATTTTTGAAACTTATCTTCTAAACTAAGATTATTGCCAAGCTCGTGGAATCAAAAACTCAGCAAATGAGAGCGGCAGTAATTTAATCTCCACAAAGCGACCAGTAAGATAAGTGCTAAACTCGCCTGAGAGCAAATGCGAGTTTGAACCAGTGATATAAATATCGCACTCAAAATCCAAGCGGAAGGACTCAATCGCTTTTTGCCAATCTTTTACTACTTGAATTTCATCAAAAAGCAAGTAATATTTCCCACTTTTTATCTTTGATTTTATATGTTTATATAGCTCTTTGTAATCGCTTAAATGCTCAAATTCCAAGCTCTCAAAGCTTATATGTATGAACTTTGCATTTTGCTTTTTTAAATACTCTTTAAAAAGCTCTAAAAGGCTAGATTTGCCACAGCGTCTAATGCCTGTGATGATTTTTTATTAACTCTTTATCTTTATGGGCTAAAAGCTCATCAAAATAGCGTTTTCTATTATGAAGTTTTTGCATATTTACTCTTTTTATTTTTTGCTAGTATTATAGCAAAGTTTTGTAATTAAAATGAAAAAACTTATGAAATTATAGAAGTTTTTTCATTTTAATTACAAAATTATTTTGAGGTATTAGTAAAATTTTTATCTTATATTTATCTAGTTTTACGCTATTTAGCGAACTAATTTAGAGGTTATGCTACAAATTCGTGGCTTTGAGTAAAGCTCTATATATTTAAAATTAATAGTTAATTTAGTGGCGTATAGTTTGCTAATTAGTTAATTAGACATCATAAATTATTGTATGTTTTTAGCGTCATTGTAAAGGAGTGAAACGACTGCGGCAATCTCGCATTAAGGTTTTCGAATTTGATTTAAATTTGAATTTTGAGATTGCCACGCTTTTGCCTTTGCCAAAAGCTCACAATGACAGGCAATATGAAAGCTTATTCAACTAACTCTTTTAGCCCTTCTAGCACCTTCACCATAGCCAGAGTATCAAGCCCACAATACGCTAAAAGCTGTTTTCTTAACTCCTGTATTTCATCAACGCTTTTATCCTTAAAACTAGGAAAAGCTTGCATAGCTTCACCGCCATTAGAGATTTCTCCTTTTGCTTTTAGGGCTTTATATCCTTCATCTATGCTTGGTGCTAGTATAGGTTGTATATCTTTAATAGAATAACCTCCATTTTGCCTATAATCATAAAAATACCTTTTATCAAATGGCAGCATTAAATCTTTTATATTATCATGTATAGCCATCAGATGCTCTGCTAAATTAGGAAAGATAGTAGCCAAGCTTTTAAGCACGCCTTTTTCAAATTTGGCGTTATAAGCCAATACACATACATCTTTTGGTATGTCATTTACCAATCGCTCTGCTAGCTGCAAACGCGGATCGCAAAACTCATTTGGCAAAAACTCTTTATGTGTAGGAGTGCTTCCATCACCTTTATCTATATGTAAAGAGTATTGAAATGGTATTTGCTCGTATGGTTTAGTCCCACGCCATAGCGGAATAGCTATTTGAAAGGTCTCAAAGTCCAAATGATAGATCGGATAGCTAAGAGTAGATAAAAACTCTCTTATAGCATTTTTATCCACTATTCTTAGTTTTTGCTGGTGAGCTTTGATTTGTGTTAAAAAATAAGGTGGAATTTTATCAAAATTTTTAATTTCATCAATTGTTTTTATATTGTTATGAAATAACTCAAAAAGAGTTTGTCTATTAAACTTTTGCTTACCACCAAGCAAGGCTATATCAAAAACGCTACCTTCTACTAAAGCACCAGCTTGCCCCCAGCAATAATTTTTTGCTTCACACTCATGCGGCTTACCGCATTGTATGCCTATATCGCGCTTTGGCTCATCTTTTTGCTCTAAGATTTTCTCAAAATGCTCCACATTTTCTTTTATACTATTAAACTGCTCTTTAGCATTTTGCGTAAGGTCAAGGATATAAAATAACTGATGAATATCAAGCTCATCGCCCCTTATATAATCGCTATTAAGACAAATCAAATTTACATTTTTGACATTATATCCAAGTGAAGCTAGAACAAAGTATTGAAAAGCTATGTCATTTAAATAAGCTTCATTTGGTTGAGGCCTTGATGGATTAATGGTGCTTGATTTGACTTCATTTATCACCAACTCGCCACTAGGCAAAATCTCCAAAATATCCACCATAATCAAAGCGCCTTTAAAACTAAAAGTTGCTTCATAAATATATCGAGTGCCTTTTGTGATCAGCTCACTAGTTTGGGCTATTTTTTCATCAAAAGTAGAGTTTTCCCATTTTATACGCTCACCACCAGCAAATAGCTCACAAGCTAGCTCACCCACTTCATTACCACGCTCAAAAATAGCCTCCAAACTAGCATTTGGCTCAAACACCCTCTCATCGCCTTTGCGATGCTTGCTTAGCCACATTAATTTAGGGCATTGAATGCCATTTACATAAAGAGATTTTGAAAGACCCATTTTATTTCCTTTAATTAGTGAATTATATTTTATACACTCTTGACATTTACAGACTTTTTTAACTCATTTTTTTCAAGCATATTATACTTTTTTATTGTTTTAATTTTCTAGCTCTCCATAGGTATAGGCTTTAGCTCTTTCAAACATACCACTCATATCAGTAACTTTAGATACATTCCAGTTATTTAATGGTTGATTAAAGTTTGTAGCTCCATAAAACATATAGCTCATATTTTCAACATTAGACACATCCCAATTAGATATATCAGAGTTGAAATATTTAGCACCAGAAAACATGCTACTCATATCAGTAACTTTAGATACATTCCACTTTTCAAGTGGTTGATTGAATTTTTCAGCTTCGTCAAACATGCTACTCATATCAGTAACTTTAGATACATTCCAGTTATTTAATGGTTGATTAAAGTTTGTAGCTCCATAAAACATATAACTCATATTTTCAACATTAGACACATCCCAATTAGATATATCAGAGTTGAAGTATTTAGCATCTCCAAACATACTACTCATATCAGTAACTTTAGAGACATTCCACGCATTCATAGGCTGATTATAAGATTTAGCTCCAAAAAACATATAACTCATATTTTCAACATTAGACACATCCCAATTATTTAATGATTTGTTGAAAGTCTTTGCGAATATAAACATATGGCTCATATCAGTTACTTGGCTTACATCCCATTGCGAAATATCCATATTAAAGAATTTCGCCCCACTAAACATACTAGACATATTGGTAACTTTTGAAACATCCCAAGCTTCAATACCGCTAAAATCCTTTCTGTCTGTGTTATAAAATAAATCTGACATATCAGTAATAAGGCTTGTATCTATATCACCTAGCTTGATTTCAAGGTTATCTACTAGCTCTTGTAACTCTTCTTTTGTTTTTGGTTGAAATTTTGCCATTTTTAACTCCTTTGATTTTAAATTACGAGCTCTCTGAGTTTTCTTAAGATCCTTTACAATAGCAAATCTAATCTAGCTCACAGTAGACTAAAAACTTGTCTTGCTTTAAATCCTTAAATTAATATAATGCTCACTAAAAAGTTCGGCGTATTGCAAAATATCTTTTATAAATTACTCTGTTGGCTCTAAGCGTGGATCGCAAAATACTTATGATAAAAACTCTTAAGGTATTTTCATGTTTGGCTTTGTAATAAAATTTTATGTTACAAAGCCAAAATTATATTAATAAAATTCCTATTTTAGTATAAAAAGTCAATTTCAAAAATTGACTTTTTACAAATCTACTTAATTTTCTAGTTCTCCATAGGTATAGGCTTTGGCTCCTTCAAACATATCATCCATCCAATCTACATTGCTAATATCCCAAGAATCTAGCGGTTGGTTAAAACTTGTAGCATCTCTAAACATTCTATACATATTAGTTACACTAGATACTTCCCAATCCTCTAATGGCTGATTAAATGAGGTAGCTCCTTCAAACATGCTTTCCATATTTTCCACACTGAAAACACGCCAAGAATTTAATGGCTGATTGAAAGATTCAGCACGAGCAAACATGCGACTCATATCGCCTACGTCGCTAACATCCCAACTCTCTAGCGGCTGGTTAAAGCTTATAGCGCCACAAAACATACCGTTCATATTGTATACATTCCCTGTATACCAAGCATCTAGTGGTTGATTGAAGCTTGTAGCTCCACAAAACATATCGCTCATATCCCCAACACTTGATACATCCCAATTATTTAGTGGCTGATTAAAGCTTTCGGCTCCGCAAAACATGCAACGCATCGTTTCTACATTAGAAACATCCCAATTTTCAAGTGGTTGATTGAAAGCTTTAGCTCCAGTCGCATCTTCATCATCACCGCCAAACATATTACTCATATCAGTTACATTAGACACATCCCAGTTATCTAATGGTTGATTGAAAACTACTGCACCAGCAAACATTCCGCTCATATCAGTTACATTAGATACATTCCAATTCTCTAATGGTTGATTGAAATTTTCTAGCAAATAATCAGGGACATCTTTATCACATCCAAACATCCAGCTCATATCAGTTACATTAGATACATTCCAGTTATTTAATGGCTGATTGAAACTTTTAGCTTCTGCAAACATATAACTCATATCTTCAACATTTGATACATCCCACTTTTCAAGTGGTTGATTGAAAGCTTTAGCTTTTTCAAACATTCTACCCATGTAAATTACATTTGATACATCCCACTTTTCAAGTGGCTGGTTAAAATTTTTAGCTGCTGCAAACATACCGCTCATTCTAATTACACTTGAAACATTCCAAGAATCTAGTGGTTGGTTGAAGCTTTCGGCACTCTCAAACATGCTACTCATATTAGTCACGCTAGAAACATTCCAGTTATTTAATGGCTGATTAAAGTTTTTAGCTTGTGTAAACATATCGCTCATATCAGTAACATTTGATACATCCCAGCTATTTAGTGGTTGATTAAATGAAAAAGCTCTAACAAACATCTCTGTCGTATTTTTGACTTTGTCAACATTCCAAGAATCTATAGAGCGGTTAAAGCTCTCAGCATCTTTAAACATTCCACCCATATCAGCTACATTAGATACATTCCAGTTATCTAGTGGTTGATTAAATGAAATAGCATAATAAAACATTCTGCTCATATTTTCAACATTAGATACATCCCAGCTATTTAGTGGTTGATTAAATGAAAAAGCTTCTGTGAACATCTCTCTCATATTTTTGACTTTACTAACATTCCAAGAATCTATAGAGTGATTAAAAGGTGCAACCCCCTTAAACATACCACTCATATCTTCAACATTAGATACATCCCAAGTTTCTAACCCGCCAAAATCACTTCGACCCACATCTACAAATAACTCTGACATATCAGTAATAAGGCTTGTATCTATATCAGCTAGATTGATTTCAAGATTTTTTAATAACTCTTTTAACTCATCTTTTGTTTTTGGTTGAAATTTTGCCATTTTTTCTCCTGTAAATTTTCTTCAAATTTTAAACCCTATTTCTTTAACTCCCCATAGGTATAAGCTTCAGCTTCGTCAAACATATCATCCATGTAATCTACATTGCTGACATTCCAGTTATTTAATGGTTGATTAAAGTTTTTAGTATCTGCAAACATACTACTCATATCAGTAACCTTAGATACATTCCAGTTATTTAATGGTTGATTAAAGAAAGTAGCACTCCTAAACATATAGCTCATATCGGTTACATTAGACACATCCCAATTAGATATATCAGAGTTGAAATATTTAGCATCTGCAAACATAAAGCTCATATCAGTAACTTTAGAGACATTCCACGCATTCATAGGCTGATTATAAGATTTAGCTTCAAAAAACATATACCTCATATTTTCTACATTAGACACATTCCAGTTATTTAATGATTTGTTGAAAGTCTTTGCGAAGCTAAACATATTGCTCATATCAGTTACTTGGCTTACATCCCATTGCGAAATATCCATATTAAAGAATTTCGCCCCACTAAACATACTAGACATATTGGTAACTTTTGAAACATCCCAAGCTTCAATACCGCTAAAATCCTTTCTGTCCATGTATTTAAACAAATTTGACATATCAGTAATAAGGCTTGTATCAATATCACCTAGATTGATTTCAAGGTTATCTACTAGCTCTTTTAACTCATCTTTTGTTTTTGGTTGAAATTTTGTATTTACCGCTTTTGTGCTATCAGACCTACTTGAACCACCAATATTTTCTCTAAAAAAGGCTACTAGCTTTTCATAGATTTTATCTCTGCGTTTTTCTATATCCTCTTTTAGCCAATCACTTTTAGGATATTTAGCTAATTCTTGTGCTTCTAAAATTTCTGATTTAGCATATTTTTCTTTTTTGTTATCGAAATAGTCATTACTTGCTTGTATATTTATCTTTTGATCAAGCCACATTTTATTACCAATAGATTCTATAAATGGCTTTGCTTCAGCTTTATCCCAGCCTTTATAGTCTGCTCTAAATTTTTGTGGGAATATATGCTCTATATGCAAATCATGAATGCCTACTTCTTGCTCTGGGTATTCTAAGTATAGATAGAGTTTTAAAAGACTTCTTATGAGACTATTTGCTCCAAGAAATTGATTTTTAAATATCTCATTTTCTAAAATCTCTTTTGTATTTGTTTTAAAGTCTATCTCGCCTTTTTCATATAAAGATGCATAGGCATTAAAGATTATCGGTCTCACTTCAAATAAAGACTGCTTGTTGATGAGTTTTACAAGCAGATTTGCGATAAGTTTAGCCAAAAACTGCTCGTGGTCTTTAAAGTAGTCAAGTCCTTTATCTTTGCAATACATAAAATATACGCTATCAAGATATTTCCAATACTCATTTGGTATATACTCTAACACTTCATAGAATTGCAAGGATCTTTTGCTAAGCTTATCTTTATATTCGCCATTCCAAAATTTGCTTAGCTCTTCAATCTCGCTCATTGTTGCATCTTGTCGCAAGATATCTTTATAGTTTTTATCACTTGCAAAAAACTGCCTTAATCCCATTTCATTGCCACTATCTTTGTGTCTAGCTCGTATTAAGTGCATATAATTTCTAAAGATAAAATTCATATCTATATCTTTATCTTCATTATCTTTAAGAGATTCTTCAATCTCTTTCCATTTTTCTGCAAAGATTGCTTTATCCGAGCTTGTTTTTTTGCCTTTAAAGATAATGCCTTTAAATATGTCAGAATCACTTAGTGGCATACCACGATTATTGAGCGTATTAAAGATTCTTAATGCGTTTTCAAGTTTTTTTTCATCATCTGATCCATCACATTCAATAGGCAATACAATGCATTGCGTAAGTAGTGTTTGACAAAAATCTAACCAACGAATTGTAATATCTGAATCTTGTGTTTTTGAAACAAAATAAAGATAGTTTCTCTCATAAGCAGATGTTTTCTTATCCCTTATAACCTTATCTATATCATTAGGCAAGGTATATGTATCTTGCAAAATTGATTCTAGGACTTCTTTATCTTTATCAGTTGCCACTTCACTTTTGAAATGAGATTTTTCTTTATTAGCTTTACCTGATCCAAAATCAATATCCCATAAACATTTCTCAATAATTCTTTGTAGGCCTTCTAAATTTTTATCATTACTAGCATTTTGTATTGTCTTATCATATATAGCCTTAAGCAATAGCATTAGCGTAGTTGTTCTTTGCTGTCCATCTATAACATGCTGTTCCTTATTTTGCTTATACATTACAATGGAGCCTAAAAAATATTGCTTATCATCGTCGTCATCGTCTTGACCTTTTGATAAGAAAAACTCTACAATATCGTTCCACAATTGCTCACACTCATTTGTAGTCCAAGCATATGGTCTTTGAAAAATAGGTATTAAAAACTTATTCCCAGAAAGATAGCTCATAATATCTTTTTGCTCTGTTTTCATTTCTGCCATTTTTTCTCCTTGTTTATTTATGGTTTAATTTTAGAATATTACAATACATTTTTAGACATTAATTGTCTATATTTTAAATTTCTATGTAGAAAATTGTAACTTTTTATATTTGTAAATATTAATCATCTATGTTTCAAGTTTTTCTATATAACTTTGCAATTCTTGCTTTATATCATTTGCTAGCCAAAGTGGCTCTAAAAGTGTGATATGTGGCAAATATTCATATATTATAGGCTTTACTTGCATTTTATCGTTTGCGTAGATTTCTATTATTAATGAGCCGTCTTTGCATTTTTCTATAATTCGTTGTGTTTTTAATGGCTTACGAATCAAATATTTAGATATTTGTGAATTTATTAACAGCTTAACGCTAAAGGATTCTGCATTGCTAAACCATACAGAATTAGCATTTTTCAATACATTGCTTACATCAGTACAAAGTTTAAAATGTGTATTTAATAGCTCGATATTTTCTAACTCTTTTAAATAAAATGTCTTTACAAAGCCATCTTCTTCGCATACTAAATACCAAAAACCTCCAAAAAGTGCGATTTTTAAAGGGTTTATGGTGCGAAACTTACCTGCATAGTTTAATCTAATTTGAAGTTTTT
>NZ_MJKB01000004.1:110907-130351 GCF_002139495.1 Campylobacter sp. P0085
CATTTAGCTTATTAGCAAGTTCTGTAATATTTTGGCTATTTTGAGATAATATTTCATAAATTTTAGCTATTCGTTCATCTTTGCTCGCCATTTCTATCCTTATGTAAAATAGAGTTACAAATTATAATATATTAAACAAAATATAAACTGAATAATAAAAACTAAAAAGTATAATTTATATATCGTATATCTAAATATTTCAAAAAATTTAAATACAAAAAATATAAATTTAAACCCATTTGAAGTTAATATAATGTTAGATGGTTTTTTAAGTAATTTTTTTGAGAAAAATACCGCTTAGCTTGAGTAACAAGCTAAGCGGTATAAATTTAACCAAATATTTTATTTTTAGCTGTAAAATACTAAATTATTTTAAAAATAAGGATAAGTATGTTAAATCTTCTTTTTAAGTCGCTTTTTGCTTTGGCTGTGCTTATAGTATTCATCGCTGGTGTGGTATTTGATGCTAAGTTTTTATCTCAAAATCAGTTTAGCGATAAAGAGCTTAAATTTAATCGCACAATTACACAGAGCGTGGAGTTTATTCCAGATCAATTTAGTGCAAATATTAGCTTAGAATCTACAAATGCTTTGCGTACCAAAGACCAAATAGCTCCAAATGAGCTAGAAATTATCACTGCTACACTTGATAAGGCGTTAAAATTAGCCAAAGATAGTCAAATTTGTAAAGCTTCTACCTACTCAATAAATCCAAGCTATAGCTATAACGATGGTGCTAGAATCATCACCGGACAGCTTATAAACTTTGATATTGGATGTAAATTTGATAAAAATAGCATTGATAAATATGATAACTTAATTACTCAATTAAATACGCTATTAAAAAACAATGAGTTTATAAGCATTAATCTACCAGCCATAACTCCATCAGTATCAGATGCCATATCAACACAAAATAACGAGCTACTACACATTAAAGTATTAAATAACGCTATGCAAAAAGCACAGCTTTACTCAAATGAGCTTGGTAAAAATTGTGTATTAAATAGCGTTGATTTTACCGGAACTAGCCACCCAGCAGTATATGCAAACCTAAAATCAACCCAAACGCCAATAGAGTCTAAACATACCCAAACCCTATCGGCAACAGCCACATATAACTGCAAATAATGAAGCCCCTAAATGGGGCAAATTTAAATTATGAAAGTGCCTTTTTAGCCGCTTCGCTCATACGCTTACCATCGCATGCTGAGCCGATAGCCTCTTTGGCTAACTTCATCAATGCACCTAAATCCTTAATCCCATTTAAGTTATTTTGCGCTATCAGCTCGGATATTTTAGTATTTAATTCGTCATCGCTAAGCTGTTTTGGTAGATATCTAGAGATTATCTCTATCTCGCCAAGCTCCTTTTGTGCTAGGTCATCTCTACCGCCGTTTTTATACTGCGTGGCTGATTCATTGCGACGCTTAATCTCGCTTTGTAAAATTGTAAAGATTCTAGCATCATCTAGCTCCACTCTCTCATCAACTTCAATCTGCTTAAATGCCGAGTTTATCATACGCAAGGTATCTCTCTCAAAACTATTTCCAGCTTTCATCGCTGCTTTTATATCATTTAAAATTTGTGCTTTTACGCTCATTTTATCTCCTTTAAATTTAATTTTTTTGTTATAAAAAGACCCTCTCGCAAACCATCATCAATCACTATACATGGGCTAAACCCTACTAAATTTGATAAAATCTCACACCCTTTAACAATCAAATCGGCACGATTTTTACCTACTAGCTCATCTTTATTTGGTATAGTTTTTAGCAAATTTGCCGCCCAGTTTAAATCTGTATTTTTAATCTGCACTCCATTTATCAAATCTGCTCTATAATTAGCATAATTTAACCCTTGCTTAAGCGCTGCAACTGTTGTAGGTACGCCAGAAGTTAAAATAATATTGTTAAATTTAAACTGCTTAATAAACTCTATAGCCATTGATATCTCAGCCCTCTTATCACTCTCAAGAGCTGTGATAATCCCAAAGCTAAAACTACGACTTACCTCGCCAAAACTAATCTCTGTACTAGCTCCACCAAGATCGATTAAAAGAGAATCTTTTAGATTAAGATTTAAAATTTTAGCACGATTTTCTACACCTAAACGGGTTAAATATGCTTCAACTTCACCACTAATAATATTAAATTCAATACCAAATTCAGCCCTAATATCCCTAAAAAATTCAGCCGAATTTGCTGCTTGTCTAAAAGCCTCAGTCGCTACTGCTATACTAGAGCTAAATGACGCCTCAGTACAAAGCTGAGCCACTGCTGTTCTAATGCGCTCCATAGCATCTATGGCTAATCCAGTATGGCTTAGCCCACGAGCTGAACCAACTATCCGCTCAAAGCTATAAACACACTCAAACAAACCGCTACTAAGCAACTCCATTTTACAAGCTCTAATTGTGTTGCTTCCAAGATCAATTGCAATCATTTAAATAATCCTTTATAGCTTGAATTCTAAGTCGTTTTAGCTCATCGCCATAAGCCTTGCCAGTTGTCTTGATACTGGTGGTATCAATATGCGGTGAGAATTTACAATCATAAATTCCCAAATCCTTTGCCATCTTAATTCTAGCTTTGCTATCAAGCCCAAGCCACTGACAAAGCGGCATATCAAGGGCGATTTTAAGTAGTTCAAATTTACTTACTCGCCTTAAAAATGGCTGTTTATAAGATATAGAATAGCAATTTGGCAAAGCAAGTCTAGAGATAAGAGATTTGCCATCAATAGCATAATAGTTAATTAAATGGTATAAAAATGAAGCCTTATGAGTGTGAATTTTATTTGAAATTTGTTGTATAAATCGCTCATCAAACTCCACGCCAAAAAGCTTTAAATCTAACCCAAGCTCACTAAGTAACTCCATTGCACGTCTTTTAAATTTAGCTATAAAAAACTTTTCAAGCTCTAAATATATACGGTTAGCATTTAAATCGCTTATATCTATTTTTTGCATAATCTTAAGACTATCGCTATTACAAACCAAATCAAATCTAGCAGCAAACTGAACTCCACGAAGTACTCGTAAACTATCATCGCTAAAAGTTTTAGGGTTAGTAACTCTTAATCTTTTAGCCATTAAATCACTCACGCCACCCCAAAAATCCAATACCTCACCGCTAAATATATTTACCATAATTGAATTTATTGTAAAATCTCTGCGTGCGCTAGCTATGCGTTCATCATTGCAATACTCTACACTAAAACCCTTATGACCATATCCGCTTTTAGATTCAGTTCGTGGCAGACTTAGATCATAGTTTTTTAACTTATAGACAAAATAGCTCTTACCCACACCTACAGCACCGCACTCTTGCATCAGGGCATCAAATTTATCTGGCGTAATATCGTAAATCTCAATATCATAATCTTTTGAGCCAATTCCTAGTATAGCATCACGCACCGATCCGCCAACTAAGTAGGCTCGTTTTGTATGGTTTAAAAGTAATTTTTTAAGTTCGTCAAAATCGCTATTTTGAGAGATTTGATAGCCTATTGTCGATACTAGCAAGCATAAATTCCAAAAATTTAATCGTCATATCCATCCTAAATTCCCTATTGCTACTATCAGCGCTATTTAGCCCCTCAAATAGCACGCCAATTCTCTCTTTTAGTCCTTGTAGATATAACATCTCGCTTGATCCAAGATTTTTTTGTGCTTGTGGTCTTGTCTGGGCTTGTGGTTGGAGTTGCGGCTTTGGCTGCGGTCTTGATCTTAATGGTTCTGAAGTATCAATAGATGCGACTCTAGAAGCTAGCATCTCCTTTATCTCCATAGCATTTTTCTTAGCAGCCTCTTTTTGCGCTATAGTTTGAGCTTTAAACTGAGGCTGCATAGTTTGACGAGGTTCTTGATTAAAATCAAACTCACGCCTTAACTCATTAGATTCATCATTATCGCTTGCTTCTTCAACGATAAAGCCATTTTTAGGCACAGCACTGCTTGTGCCTTGTAGTTGAGCATTTACCTCATCAATAGTAAGCTTGGCAATATCTTCTAATCTCATATCTTTATCAACCACCTTTTAAATTCTCTTATACCAGCATCATCGTTTTCTTTTAAATTTAGATAAAACTCTAGCATCTGTTCATTTGTCTCGCCATTTTTGCGCTTTAGACCACTTAGCCGTCTAATAGCTGAGCGTGCTTCTTGATTGTTTGGATCACGCATTAAAATATTTTTATAAACCTCTAGAGCCTCATCTCTTAGCCCTTGATTTTCGTAAATCAGAGCCTCTGTAATTGTGCCTCTCATTGTTTTTTGATATAGTCACTAATAATTGAGCCGATTTCACTAGTTGTACAGATCTCAACTGCGTCAAATTTAGCGATATCTTTGGTTCTATAGCCATCTTTTAATACAGCTTTTATAGCGTTTTCTATGCAGTTTGCTGCTTCATTTTCGCCTAAGGCATATCTTAACATCATTGCAGCTGAAAGAATCATAGCTATAGGATTAGCAATACCTTGTCCAGCTATGTCTGGAGCACTTCCATGGATTGGCTCATAGATTCCTACATCACCACCCATTGAAGCACTTGGAAGAAGACCAATAGAGCCACAAACCATACTAGCCTCATCGCTTAAAATATCTCCAAATAAATTTTCAGTCAAAATAACATCAAATCCAGTTGGATATCGTACAAGCTGCATAGCTGCATTATCTACATACATATACTCAAGCGTTACATCTGGGTAATTTTGTGCTACTTTTGCTGTTACTTCACGCCATAATTGACTAGTTTCAAGTACATTTGCCTTATCTACCATACAAACTTTTTTACGTCTTTTCATCGCTGCTTCAAAGGCAATTTTAGCAATTCTTTCAATCTCGCTAACTGTATAAGTCATTGTGTTATAGGCTCTATCTTCGAGCTTTTCTCTAGGCTGACCAAAGTATAATCCACCAGTTAGCTCTCTAACAACTAAGATATCTACACCCTTTATAACCTCAGCTTTTAATGTTGAGGCGTTAATAAGCTCATCATATATCATTGCTGGACGCAAATTTGCATATGCGTTTAGTGATTTTCTAAGCTTTAATAGCCCACTCTCTGGGCGAAGATGTCTAGGTAGATTATCCCATTTTTCGCCACCAATCGCACCAAAAAGTACCGCATCGCTTTTTCTAGCACCATTTAACGTCTCATCAGGAAGAGGCTCACCAAAGACATCTATTGCTGCCCCACCCATCAAATAGTACTCATAATTTAATTCAAAATTAAATTTAGCACTCACACTATCAAGAACTTTTATAGCCTCATCGGCGATCTCTGGGCCGATTCCATCGCCTTTTATTACACAAATATTATAACTTTTCATAAATATCCTTAAAGAGTGCTTTTAGCGTAGTTAATTAGTCCGCCAGACTTTACTAGTTCTTGCATAAATTCAGGAATTGGTTCAAATTTATACTCGCAATTTTGGCTTAAATTTTTAATAATTCCACCACTATAATCAATTTCTAATTCATCGCCTTCATTAATACTATCAGTTTGAGCACACTCAAGTATCAATAGACCTGTATTAAAGCTATTTCTATAAAAAATCCTAGCAAATGATTTAGCGATTACGACACTTATTCCAGCTGCTTTAATCGCTATTGGAGCGTGTTCACGACTACTTCCACAACCAAAGTTTTCACCGGCTACAATGCAATCGCCAGCTTTAACCTTAGAGCTAAATTCCTTATCTGCATCTTCCATTACATACTTAGCTAAAATTTCTGGATCGCTAGTATTTAGGTATCTAGCTGCTATTATGACATCTGTGTCAATATTATCACCGAATTTCCATACTTTTGACATATTTTTCCTTGATAAAATTTTAGGTTGTATTATAACAAATTAACCTTAATCCCTAGCTTTAATGTGTTCTTGGTTGAAATTTTCTTCCATTTTTTGGATTTCAGCGCTTCCGCTTCTATAAATTTCATTATCTACTTTTAGCTCTTTTTGGCTAATTTTGTTATCATAATTTACATTACTTAAAATATGCTTAAATACATTTATTCTAGCCTTTTTCTTATCATTGCTTACAATGATTGACCAAGGCGCATATGGAGTATTTGAAGCTAATAGCATTGAGTATTTAGCAATTGTATATTGATCCCATAATTCTTGACTCTTTTCATCAACTGGTGAGAGTTTATACTGTTTTAATGGGTCAGTGTTGCGCTCTTTAAAGCGTCTTTTTTGCTCATCTTTTGATACTGAGAAATAAAACTTAAATAAAATAATCCCTGAGCTTACTATCATCTCTTCAAATTTAGGAACTTGGCGTAAAAACTCCCTATGCTCTTCTTGCGTACAAAATCCCATAACAGGCTCAACTCCAGCTCTGTTATACCAGCTTCTATCAAAGATTACAATCTCTCCAGCGCTTGGCAAATGATCAACATAGCGTTGGAAATACCACTGAGTTCTTTCAACATCACTTGGTTTTTCAAGCGCAACCACACGACATCCCCTTGGGTTTACGTGTTCGATTAATCTTTTTATCGTACCGCCCTTACCAGAAGCATCACGACCCTCAAAAATTATTAAGACTTTTAAGCCCTCTTTTTTAACATATGTTTGAAATTTTAAAAATTCAACCTGAAGTTTTTTAAGCTCTTCTTCATATTTTAGTTTTGATTTTTTGACTTTAATGGTTACAAAATCTTCTTGGATACTCAATGTATTACCTCCGTAGATAAAAATTTTAATATTCTATAATTTTTTATATTAAATTTAGCAAAAATTTAGCAAATTTAATATAGAAAGACAAAAAATGCAACTATATTTTTTAAGCTAAAAATTAGGCTAAAAGCCCAGATTTTAGTTCGCTATATTTTTGCTCGCCACATAGCTCACGAACAAGCATTAAAGCAAACTCCATAGCCGTAGCTGGACCTCTTGAGGTGATGATATTTCCATCTATTACGACATTTTTATCAGCCCTATATCCAGAGTGATTTACTGTATCTTCAAATCCTGGATAACAAGTATATTCACTACCTAAAACCTCAGCAGTGCTAAGCGCCCAAGGAGCTGCGCAAATAGCTGCTAACTTCTTGTTATTTGCTTTGGCTTCTTTTAATTTTTTACCAAGTTTATCACTTTTGGCTAGATATTCTGCTCCAGGAAGCCCTCCAGGTAAAACAATCATATCAGCACTAGCAAAATCATACTCATTAAATAATACATCAGCTTTTAAACTTACGCCATGCGCACCGATTACTTCTAAAGAGTTATCAAGTGCTACCATACTAGTCTCTACACCAGCTCTGCGTAAAATATCAACCACGCTAAGCGCTTCAATCTCTTCAAAACCATTTGCCATCATCACAGCTACTTTTGCCATTTTTTCTCCTTTATTAATTGATTGAATAGTATATTATTTTTTGATTTGCTAAGGAGCAAATTTTATAGTTTGCTCCATAAATTTGTTCTAATAAAATCTCATTTATTATCTCACTTTTGCCAAATGCTAAAGCCTTTCCATCTTTAATAGCTAAAACCTTAGAGGCAAACCAAAATATATGATTTGGCTCATGGCTGCAAATTATTATAATTTTACCATTTTTTGCTAAGGCGTGCATAGTTTTCCAAATCAAAATTTGATTATTAAAATCTAACGCACTAGTTGGCTCATCTAAAATCATTATAGGCGAGTCTTGAGCTATGGCTCTAGCTATTAATCCTAGCTGCTTTTGTCCGCCACTAAGAGAGCTAAAACTCTTATCTTTTAAAGGCAAAATTCCAACAATATCCATAGCGTTTTCTACAACTTTTATATCATCTTTACTAAAACCAAAAACCCCGCCAAAATGCGGCCTTTTTCCCATTAAGACCATATCAAAAAGAGTATAATTAAATGGTAGATTATGGGCTTGAGGAACATAGGATATTAATCTTGAAATTTGACTAATTTTAAGACTTTTAAACTCACTTCCAAATATTTTATACTCATAATAACTAGCATTTAAAAATCCCAAAAGAGAGCGTATCAATGTGGTTTTACCGCTACCATTTGATCCCATCAATCCAAGCAAATCCCCACGCTCAAGCTCAAATGAAATTCCACACAAAATTTGGTTATTTCCATAGCTAAATTTAAGATTTTCAACTATAAATTTATCCAAATAGTTTTGCACTTCTAACCTTTAAAATCCATAGTAAAAACGGCGCCCCAAGTAGCGAAACAATAATCCCTACAGGAATTTCTCCGCTGCTTAGTGTCCTAGATAAAGTATCACAAAGCAGCAAATAAATCGCTCCCATCAGTCCAGCTACAGGTAAAATCACTCTATTATCAGCACCTACTAGCATTCTAGCAGCATGCGGCATCATTAGTCCAATCCACGCTATAATCCCTACACTTGCTACGCTTAAAGCACTAAGCAAAGTTGCTATAACGATAAAAATGGCTTTATAAATTTGTGGATTTACACCTAGCGATCTAGCCTCTTCATCGCCAAGGCTAAGCAAATTTAGCTTCCACGAAAGAGCAAAAGCAATGATAAAACACGGTATACCAAATAGTCCATTTACAGCTATATCATCCCAACTAGCGTGATATAGTCCACCCATCATCCAAAATGTAATCTCTCTTAATTGAGCATCCTCGCTTAAATACTTCATAATTCCAACAAGCGAACTAAAAATCGCCCCCACAATAACCCCTGAAAGCACAAGTGCAACACTATTTGTAACACCTCTTTCAAAAGCTAAAGTATAGGCTAAAAATACCGCCAAAAGTCCAAAAGTAAAAGCACTAAGTTCAAGTGAAAAAAAGATGCTTGGCAATAAAATCGCGAGACTAGCCCCAAAGCTAGCCCCAGAACTAGCCCCTAAGATAAATGGCTCAACTAAAGGATTTCTAAAAATACTTTGATAAATCGCTCCAGCACACGCTAAAGAAACTCCTACTAAAATCGCTATTAAAATCCTAGGCACTCTAAGATTCCATACTACAATCTCTCCAGTTGCACTTAGCTCTCCTATTCCAAAAAGCTTATAAGCAATCACGCCCATCACATCAGCTACGCTTAGAGATAAATTTCCACTAAGCAAGGCAAAAATTGATGCGCAAATTAATAAAACAAAGAGCAAAACTACAACTAAAAAAACTCTCAAAACTGCTCAGTCCAATCCAAAATTTGTGCTGAACGAAGCATTTTAGCAGCCTCTATATCTACCCCATATAATTTTTGGTAAAACTCTAGCGCAAAGTTGCCAATATTTATATCAGTAAATTTATCTGGATGCGCTGCTTTTGCAATTATTAAAAGCTCCAAAGGATATTCTAGACGCCTTGAGCAGTTCATCGGCGTCCATGGAAGTGAATATACTCGTTTTTGGCGCACAGCCTTTAACTCACGTAAATTAGCATAACTCTCATTTTCATAAAGTTCAAATGTTGGATGATAGCCATTATATGTAGGTAGCAATATAACATCAGGTTCAAGCGCATATATCTGTTCTGCACTAATCATTATCCTAGAGCCTTTAGCCAAATTAAATGCGTTTTGAGCATTTATAGTAGTAGTTAAGAGCTGAGATTCTGGAGTATCAATTCCATATGTGATACCACTAGCGCCATTTTTCTTAGCTGCTAGACTTAGGCCTAGATATAGCATTTTTGGCTGATTTGTAGCAGTTTGGGTGCGAGATTTTATTAAATTCTCAATCCCAACTAAATACTCATAGAGTTTTAAGGTTTGCTCACTCTTTCCAAAAATCTCACCAATGATTCTCATTTCATCTTTTATCGTAGCTAAATTTTTAGTATATGTAGGCGAGTATAGTACAACTAAAGGAATTTTGGAGGCTTCTAGTATAGATAATGTTTTTTCTAATGCCGCCTTATCTGCTCCACCAATAGTACAATCCCCTACTCGAACTATAATAAGTTGCGGGGCTGATTGCATTAGGGTTTCATAGTTGATAATATTACCTTGAGGTGAGTTAAAGCATGGCAAAGTATCAAGCCATGGATGCATAGCTCTCATAGTATTTAATCCAGTAAATTCAAGCTCTTCGTTTATGCCTTGAATCTTATATCTATAATCACGCTTTAGCGACCAAGACGCAATTGCGCTGACTCTGCGAATCTCACCAAGGTGCGTCATAACACTCTCAACAAAGCCATCGCTAATAGTAGCTATTCTATTTAAATTTGATGGAATTTGTACGGTTTTACCACGCATATCAGTAACACTAATACCAAAAGCATAGCTAGCTAAAAACATAAAAAAAATAATAAATCTCACAAAAACTCCTTAAAATAAATGTAAGATTATATCTTTTAATAATTAAATTTAGGCTAAAAAGCCTAAAATATAGCGTTTAACTGTTAAGTCAGTTAGATCAGCATTACCAGGACGGACAGTTGAATTAGAGTAATAAACTTCATTAGAACCGGTTATATCGCTTTTAACATCGCTATCGCTCAATCTATTTGCGTCCAAAATTCCGATACTATTTCAAGCCTTATCGATATCTAAAATCCCCTAACCAAATAGCTCTTCTTTTGTAATTTTTTGAACTCCAGCATAATCGCTGCCAATTGTTGGTATAGTACTTAATAATAAATCATCGTAAAAATCCCAATAATCCAAAGCCATCAAATCAGCATCAACTTGCTTATAATCAATACTTCCATCTGGCTTAATTGGGATATCTCGATCAATATAAAAAATAGTATACTTCTTTTTATATACACCGCCAGTAATTGAGAACCTCTATATTCAGAATAAATTTTCTCTTGAACTTGTCCTTGCAAACTTGGATGATCTTTATTTATTGCACTATCAATCACGCCTACATATACACATCGCCAATTATACTTTTATCAACATGATTGATTAATTCAAAATCACTCACACCAAATAGATAAAATTGTCAAAAATTAAATTTAGTTTATAATTTTTAATCAGATAGTAAAAATAATTTTGATATAATCACCCAATTAATCAAGGAATAGTTATGAGTAAAGAGACGAAATATATATTTGTTACAGGTGGAGTATTAAGTAGTTTAGGCAAAGGTATCGCAGCAGCAAGCATTGCTACACTGCTTAAAAATGTAGGCTATAAGGTTAGTATGCTAAAAGCAGATCCATATATAAATGTCGATCCTGGAACTATGAGCCCACTTGAACATGGCGAGGTCTTTGTCACTGATGATGGCGCTGAGACAGATCTAGATTTAGGGCATTATGAGAGATTTTTAGATGAGGATCTATCTCAAGATAATAACTTTACAACTGGTAAGGTTTATAGCTCAGTTATAGAGCGTGAGCGTCGTGGTGATTACCTAGGAAAGACTATACAAGTTATCCCACATATCGTAGGCGATATAGTAGATCGTATTAAAAAAGCTGGTGAAGGCAATGATATTTTAATAGTGGAAATAGGTGGAACTGTAGGCGATATCGAAGGTCTTCCATTTTTAGAGGCTATTAGAGCACTTAGAAGCGAAGTGGGAAGATCAAATGGGATGTTTATCCACTTGACATTAGTGCCATATATCAAGGTAGCTGGCGAGCTAAAAACCAAGCCAACTCAGCACAGCGTAGGCGAATTAAGACGCATAGGTATTAGCCCAGATATGATCATTTGTCGCACTGAAATGCCACTAAATAGAGAGCTAAAAGATAAAATAGCAGCAAGCTGTGGTATAGAAAGAAATGCAGTCATAGAAAGCCCAGATATGCAAAGCATATACCAAGTCCCATTAAGCTTTTTAAATCAAAATATCCTTGAGCCAATAGCTCAAAATTTAAATCTTAAAAATCCTAAGCCAAATATGCAAAACTGGGATAATCTAGTAAAAAGAGTAATAGCTCCTAGCACAGAGGTTAATCTTGCATTTGTGGGCAAATATATAGATTTAAAAGAGAGCTATAAAAGCTTAACTGAAAGCATTATTCATGCTGGAGCCAATTTAGATACAAAAGTAAATATACAATGGTGTGATAGTGAAAAAATAGATTCTAATAATGTTGCTGAAACATTAAAAGATTGCGATGCTATCTTGGTCGCTGGAGGCTTTGGGCCTCGTGGCGTAAGTGGCAAAATAGAAGCTATCAAATTCGCTAGAGAAAACAAAATCCCATATCTAGGAATCTGCCTTGGAATGCAACTTAGCATGATAGAATTTGCTAAAAATGTACTAAAATTAGAAGATGCAAACTCAATCGAATTTGATGAGAATTGCAAAAATCCTATTATATATCTAATAGATAGCTTTATTGATGCAAATGGAAATAAACAGCTAAGAACTCACACAAGCCCACTTGGTGGCACTATGAGACTTGGCGGATATGAGTGCAATGTATTAAAAGGCTCATTGCTAGCAAAAGTATACAACAATACAACTAAGATCAAAGAGCGTCACCGCCATAGATATGAAGCAAATCCAAAATATAGAGCCGAATTTGAAAAAGCCGGCCTAATAGTAAGCGGTGAGAGTGATGGACTTATAGAAGCTGTAGAGATCAAAGATCATCCATTTTTCTTAGGCGTTCAGTTTCATCCAGAATTTACATCTAGATTAACCAAGCCAAACCCTGCAATACTAGGATTTATAAAAGCTGGAATAGAATATAAAAATGCTAGATAAAGAGGCAATCAAAGAGCTATTAAGTAGTCGTTTTAGTAACGATATCCATACTAAACTCTCCGAAATTCCACTGCCTTGCGAGTTAAAAGATACTTTCAAGGCGGCCAAAAGAATCAAAGAAGCCATCCAAAACGATGAGCTAATAGCAGTAGTAGGCGATTATGATGTAGATGGGATCGTAAGCACAGCTATAATGGCTGAGTTTTTAACTGATATGTCTGCTAACTTTATTATCAAAATTCCAAATAGATTTAAAGATGGCTATGGATTAAATGAAGAGATTATAAACGAATTAGAAAATGCCACTTTAATCATCACAGTAGATAATGGAATTAGCGCTATTGAAGCTGCTAAAATTTGTAAAGCAAAAGGGATTGATTTAATCATCACTGATCACCATATGCCACTTCCTACACTACCAGAAGCATATGCAATAATCAATCCAAAGCAAGCTAACTGCCCATTTCCAAATATCGAAATTTGTGGCGCTCAAGTAGCATGGTATTTAATTGGCGCACTAAAAGAGGTATGTGAACTAAGAAACTATGATATGGCCAAATTTCTTGATCTTTTAACTCTAGCTATAATAGCAGATATGATGGAATTAAGAGATTTAAATAGAATTTTAGTCCGTTTAGGTTTAGCACGGATAAACTCTAGCAAAAGAGCCTGTTTTGAAGCGATAAAAAATTACTATAATAAAGAAAAATTTGAATTTGATGATATTAGCTTTTTAATTGCTCCTCTAATAAACTCAGCAGGCAGAATAGATGATGCAACCATATCATATGAGTTTTTACGCTCTAGAAATTTAAAAGAAGCCAATGGATATCTAGATAAAATTTGCGAATTCAATGCCTCACGCAAAGCTCAAGAAAAAGCGCTTTTTGAATCTAGCCAAAATGATATAGATGAAAATGAAGATATTATCGTTACATGGGGTAATGAGTGGCACGAGGGAGTTATCGGAATTGTCGCAAGTCGCTTGGCTAAAAAGTATAAAAAACCTGCAATTGTCTTTAGTATAGATGGAGATAAGGCCAAAGGTAGTGCTAGGAGTGTTGGTAAATTTGATATTCTTTCACTAATTGCCTCTCAAGAGTCTTTACTATGTGGATATGGCGGGCATAAAGGCGCTGCTGGAATAGTGATAGAAAGTGCTAATTTAAACAAATTTAAAACTGCAATAAATCAATCTTGCTTTTTGCAAGAACTATATGATTTTAGCACAAATGATGAGGTTTTAGGACAGATTAACCCTGAAGCGATTGATTATGAGCTAATAGAGATTTTGGAATTTTTTGAGCCGTATGGACAGAAAAATCCACGCCCTCTTTTTGAGCTAAAAGGCGCAATGGTAAAATCAGCTAAGAAAATTGGCAAGGAGGAATCTCACCTAAAAATTATTTTACAAAAAGATAATAAAACACTAGAAGCGATATTTTTTAACTTTGACTACTTACCAAAAAGTGGTGAGAGTATTGATATCTTAGTAACAATTGCTAAAAATTCATTTCGTGGGTTAATCATCCCTCAACTACTAATAAAAGAGATTATAAGACAGGAGCAAAAATGAAATTAAATTTTATCAAAACCTTTGTAAAGCATGAGAGCTTTAGCGGCGTTTTGCTAATTGTTGCTACGATTTTGGCCTTGGTATTTCAAAATGGCATTTTAAGCCACTTCTATCAAGAGATTTTAAGATCTGAATTTAGCATCGGATTTAGAGAATTTACCCTAGCTAAACCGCTAATTTTATGGGTAAATGACGGCCTTATGGCGGTATTTTTCTTTGTTGTGGGATTAGAATTAAAGCGTGAAATTGTAGAAGGTGAACTATCCAATCCTAGACAAATAGCACTTCCAATAATTGGAGCGCTTGGCGGAGTTATCTGTCCTGCTTTAATATTTTGGGGGTTTAATTATAGTGACGAGTTTGCTATAAGAGGATGGGCGATACCTACTGCTACTGATATTGCCTTTGCTCTTGGGGTGCTTATGCTTCTTGGCAATAGAGTGCCTAGCTCTTTAAAGATATTTTTGCTAACCTTAGCTATTATAGATGATCTTTGTGCGATCGTGATTATAGCGCTATTTTACACAACTGAGCTATCTACTACTTCACTTGGAATTTCATTTATTTGCTTAATTATTTTATTTATCCTAAACCGCTTAAAAGTAAATAAAAAATCGATATTTTTGCTATTTACCTTAATCCTTTGGTTTAGCGTGTTAAAAAGTGGCGTCCATGCTACCATAGCTGGAGTTTTAGCCGCATTTTTCATCCCTATGAGAGATAGTGCTGGCACAAGTATGCTAAAAGACCTTGAAAAGGATCTTCACGGCGTTACAAGCTACTTTATCTTGCCGATTTTTGCCTTTGTCAATGCTGGAGTCAGCCTAGCTGGAGTTGATCCTAAGCAGCTTATAAATTCAGTCGGTATGGGTATATTTTTTGGCCTATTTTTTGGTAAGCAATTAGGGGTATTTTTATTTAGCTTTATCTTTATCAAATTAGGCTTTGCCAAGCTTCCTGATGGGGCAAATTGGCTGCAATTTTATGGAGTTTGTATATTAACTGGAATTGGCTTTACAATGAGTTTATTTGTAGGCGCTTTGGCTTATAATGATAGCCCGGTATTTTATCACGCTGATAAATTAGCGATATTACTGGCTAGTTTTGTCGCTGGAGTGGTAGGATATATCTATCTATTTTTACTATGTAAGCCAAAAAAGAATATAGATTAAGGAGATAAAATGAGAAGTGACAATATCAAAAAAGGCTATACCAAAACCCCACACAGATCGCTACTAAGGGCAACTGGGCTTAGAGATGAGGATTTTGATAAGCCTTTTATAGGCGTGGCAAATAGCTTTATAGAGATAATTCCAGGGCATTTTTTCTTGGATAAATACTCTAAAATCCTAAAAGATGAAATTCGCAAAAATGGCTGCGTGCCTTTTGAGTTTAACTGTATCGGCGTAGATGATGGTATCGCTATGGGGCATGGCGGTATGCTCTACTCTCTCCCAAGCCGTGAGATAATAGCAAATTCAGTTGAAACCGTAATGAATGCTCACTGCCTTGATGCGCTAGTTTGTATGCCAAACTGCGATAAAATCGTCCCTGGAATGCTTATGGGGGCTTTAAGAGTAAATGTGCCAACTATATTTATAAGCGGTGGGCCAATGGCTGCTGGAGTTGGGCTTAGGGGTGAGGCCTTGGATTTAAATTCAGCTTTTGAAGCTGTTGGGGCGTATGAGACAAAGCAAATAGATGAAAAAGAGCTTAAACATATAGAGTGTAACGCCTGTCCTGGTGGCGGTAGCTGCTCTGGGATGTTTACAGCCAATTCTATGAATACCCTTTGTGAAGCGATGGGCGTGGCATTAGAGGGCAATGGAACTATCCTAGCTCTAACCAAAGAACGAGAAGAGCTAATCAGAAAAGCCGCCAAAAGAATCTGCCAAATCGCCCTTGATGAGAGATATAAAATCAAAAATATCATAAATACCAAATCCATCCACAACGCAATGGTCGTAGATATGGCAATGGGTGGTAGCTCAAATACAATTTTACACATGCTTGCCATCAGCCGTGAAGCTGGCGCACCACTAGATATAGCAAAATTAAATGATATTAGTCGAAGTGTTCCACATATAGCCAAAATCGCCCCGAGCCTACCTAGTGTACATATGGAAGATATAGCCAAGGCTGGTGGGCTAAGTGCGGTTATAAATGAGATAGCTAAATTTGATGATAAATTGCTAAATTTAGACGCTCTTACTATAAGTGGCGAGAGCTTAGGCGATAGGGTCAAAAATGCTGAAATTTTGGATCAAAATATCATTCACACAGTAGCAAACGCCTACTCAAAAGTAGGCGGCCTAGCTATTTTATTTGGCAATTTAGCCGAGCAAGGCTGCGTGATAAAAACTGCTGGAATAGTCGGTTCAAGACAATTTAGCGGCAAAGCGATCTGCTTTAACTCTCAAGATGAAGCCATAGAAGGCATCAGTAGTGGCAAGGTCAAAAAGGGCGATGTGGTTGTTTTAAGGTACGAAGGGCCAAAAGGTGGCCCAGGAATGCAAGAGATGCTAAGTCCAACTAGCCTTATAATGGGGCGTGGGCTTGGGGCTGATGTAGCGCTTATCACTGATGGACGCTTTAGCGGTGCCACTAGAGGTCTAAGTATCGGCCATGTAAGCCCTGAAGCTGCTGAGGGCGGTATGATAGGATTATTAAAAGATGGCGATATCATCGATATTGATGTAGATAAATACAGCATAAATGTTCGCTTAAGCGATGATGAGATCAACGCTAGAAAAAAAGAGTGGAAATACGCTGGCAAAAAGGTAGATAGTCGCTGGCTAAGACAATACCAAAAGCTAGTTACCAACGCAAGTAATGGAGCGATTTTAGAAGCGTGAGAAGATTTAGCCCTTTTTGGGGGGGGCTAAATTTTAGATTTGATCTTAAGCTTATATCAACCTATATAAGCTTAATTTTTATCTAAAAATTTGATTTAAAGCTATATTTTAGTTTTATTATGCTCTTTTTTGATTTTTATAGCTTCAAATATAAATTTGATATATCCACCTTTATACCATTGTTTATGAGCTTTTATAAGGGCATTTCCTAACTTATAGCTTAGATGATTTTGATATTTTGGGCTTTTTGGTTAGTTATTTCTAAATTTTTGATCTCCATATCCTTTTTGCGTAGGCTCTCGTTTGTTGATTTTAGACTAGCTTCTTGCGAGCTCAATTTATCGCTAAATTCTTTTATAGCCTTATCTTTTTTATTTATCTCTTCTTTGAGTAAGTTTATCTGCTCTTGCGAGATCGGTTGTGGTGTGGCTGGTTGAGCAGGTTGCGATGGCGTAGCTAACTGCTCTTTAAGCCTATTTATGATTTGTGGGCTTAGAACGCTATCAATGTGTTTTGTGATATTAGGATACAAATGCCCTATATACTCATCTATAAACTCCATAGAATCTTTGAAAAATACGATATTTGGTATCAGATAAGAGCGGTCTATATCCCTATCAATCTCTATATCTTTATCACTTGGGATAAGGCTTAAATCAAATAATTTCATTTTTGGATTTGGCTTACATAAGAAAAATGCGATTAAATCGAAGTATGGTAAAGATACGCTATTTGGGGTATTTGGACGAGCGAGAATATAAAATTCACTATTTTCTAAGTTTTCATCATTAAATTTAATTATCAAACTACTATCTATTATCGGCTCAGCATGTATTTCGCAAACTATATTAAACTTTGAAGTTGGCTTAACAATATTCTTATCCTTATTTTTTAAATGTATAGAAGCACAATGCAATACTGTTTGACCCCAATTTAATTTTGTTATCTCTCCATTGATTTCCAAATTCCAACTATGCATTCCAATAATTTGATACCCTTCATACCCTTCAAAACTCAAATAATTACCACCTTCTAACCTATAAACAATCTCGTCATACATTGAATTTTTAGGATTGAAAATCTTAAAATTCCCCACTCTTTTCATATCTTGTGGGGTTAATATCTTAAATTCAGGTAGATTGAGATCTAAATTCTTATTTGAAATTTTAAAGCAATCAATATTTTTAGCAATCTCTTTGCCGACATATCGATTAACTACAGCAAGCTGATGAGGGCCAAATTTATTACCAAACTGGATTATCTCGCTTTTTTCATAATAACTTTGCATATCTATAATATTTAACCAAAAATAATTAGCCAAAAATCTATGCATATTGATAATTATTTGATAATCTCTAGTCCTATAAGGTAAAATCAATATACAAACCGGCTTTTTAAGCTCATATAAAGTTGCGTATAAATATTGTAAATTTTTAAATATTATCTCTAAAGGAAGGTTTTCTATAATATTATGATTATCTAATTCGTTAATCACAGATTCAGTTACTATCAAATCAGCATTTTTAATGGCTTCTTGATTTTTTTCTCGTTTTAATTCATATAAATTTTGTAAAGAAGTAGTACCGCCTAAAGCCAAATTTGTCACATTCGCATACTCTCTAAGACCTTTTTGTAGTCCATTTACCATCACAGAGTTGCTGCCACCAAGAAGTATGATATTTTTCATTTTGCCAACTTTTCAAATTCAATTTCAAAAGCAGGCAGTTTATCAAAAAAAAAAAAAATAAAATTATAAATTAAAACTAATAGAAATATTTAATAATAAATTAAGATTATAACAATTCATCTAGCTTTGAGACTTTATAAATTTCTCAATATCAAACCCGCAAATATCGAGCCTAACACGATTAAATCTATCAAATTGGGTATTCTCATCAACTAGCATTTTCATCTGCGCCCCACTCCCACCAAACGCAAATGCCTTAGATAACTCACCTTTGCGATTTACCACTCTGTGGCAAGGGTATAGCTTTGGGTTGGGATTATTGTGTAGAGCGTTGCCAACAGCCCTAGCCAACTTCACATTACCCAAACACAGCGCAATCTGAGAGTATGTAACCACCTTGCCTTTTGGTATCAATCTTAACAAATTATAGACTTCTTGATTAAAGCTCATCACCACCTCATAATCCTTAAATATCATTTAAGGTTTTGCTATCACAAGGGAAATTCTACTTAAAAAGCTTAAATATTTTATCTAAACAATTTAATTTAAAGCTATATTTTAGTTTTATTATACTCTTTTTTGATTTTTATAGCTTCAAATATAAATTTGATATATCCGCCTTTATACCATTGTTTATGAGCTTTTATAAGGGCATTTCCTAGCTTGTAACTTAGATGATTTTTGATATTTTGGGCTTTTTGGT
>NZ_MJKB01000004.1:130664-131783 GCF_002139495.1 Campylobacter sp. P0085
TAGGATACAAATGCCCTATATACTCATCTATAAACTCCATAGAATCTTTGAAAAATACGATATTTGGTATCAGATAAGAGCGGTCTATATCACTATCAATCTCTATATCTTTATCACTTGGGATAAGACTTAAATCAAATAATTTCATTTTTGGATTTGGCTTACATAAGAAAAATGAGATTAGATCGAAGTATGGTAAATTTATTGAATTTAAGCTATCAAACCAAGCAAACATATGCAATTCTGTATAAGGTAACAAATCTTTATTGTATTTAACTATAGTATTTTTAGTTATCACCGGTTCAGCTTGTATTTCATAATTTTGATTATGACTTGATGATGGTTTTATAATACTAAATTTATCACTATATAAATGTATAGAAGTATATTTTTCATTTGAAAAGTCCATATTTCCATTTAAACCCAAATTCCAGCTATGCACAGATAATATTTGATACCCTTCATACCCTTCAAAACTCAAATAATTATCACCTTCTAACCTATAAACTATCTCATCATACATTGAATTTTTAGGATTAAAAATCTTAAAATTCCCAACTCTTTTCATATCTTGTGGGGTTGATATCTTAAATTCAGGTAGATTAATATCTAAATTCTTATTTGAAGTTTTAAAGCAATCAATATTTTTAGCAATCTCTTTGCCAATATTGCGATTTATGACTGAAAGCTGATGATGGTCAAATTTAGAACCAAAATCTACCAATTTATTTATAGCATAGTAATTTTGTATATCTATAATATTTAACCCAAAATAATTAGCCAAAAATCTATGCATATTATTAATTAATTGATGATTTTTAAAATAAAATGGAAAAATAATAATACATACAGGCTTATTTAGTGAATATAAAGTTTGATAAAAATATTGTAAATTTTTAAATATAATATTAAGTGGTAAAGCGCAATTATTGGCCGCATGTTGGTCAATATCATTTATATTACTCTCAGTTACTATCAAATCAGCATTTTTAATGGCTTCTTGATTTTTTTCTCGTTTTAATTCATAAAGGTTTTGGATACTTGTTGTTGCCCCTAAAGCCAAATTTGTCACATTCGCATACTCTCTAAGACCTTTTTGTAACCCATTTACCATCACAG
>NZ_MJKB01000004.1:132033-133192 GCF_002139495.1 Campylobacter sp. P0085
TATTATGCTCGTTTTTGATTTTTATAGCTTCAAATATAAATTTGATATATCCCCCTTTATACCATTGTTTATGTGCTTTTATAAGGGCATTTCCTAGCTTGTAGCTTAGATGGTTTTTTGTGTTTAGAGCTTTTTGGTAGTTTATTTCTAAGCTACTAATATCTTTTTCTTTTTTAGATAATGCTTCTTTGAGAGATTTTATCTCTAGTTCTTGCGAAGTTAAAGCCTTTTTGTGATTTATATCTAAATTGTTGATATCTTTTTCTTTTTGGGATAGTTTATCTTTAAGGGATTTAATCTCTAGTTCTTGTGGAGTTGGTTGTGGTGTAGGTTTTGGAGCTGGCGGGGTTGGCTGTGGTTTAGTTTCATCTATCTCTTCAAATGTTAAAGATTTAAATTTATTTTCATATTTAGGTAAAGGGATATCATAAGGCATATCTTTAAAATATGCAAAGCGATTTTTATTTTTATTGCAATATATTGCATTATATACAAATTCTAATTTTTCTTGTGCTGTGTTTAGGGAGTCTAGTTTTTCTTCAATTGCTTTAGGGGATAGGAATTCATTTTGGTTATAGGTGTATTTGAAGTCATCTCCCTGAATATTAATATTTAACTGTGTTTGTTCTTTAGTATAATTGCCTGGATATTTTCTTGACCAGAATATATCCTTCTTTATTTCCCTTGCTGGAGAACCAGCATAAACGGTATTTGAATAATATTTCTTAGAAACGGCCAATGAGTTAGCGCCTAGCATAGTTCCAGACGCAATAAATGCACCTTTTGCAATCATAACTCCTTGAGCACACCAAACATGATCACCTATATAAATACTTTTAGAAAAATTAATTCTATTATTTGTCAAGATATCGCAAATAGTATGGTGATCGGATGTTTCAAGATTTATATTCCACGAAAACATACAGTCATTTCCTAAAAAAATATATTTTGATTCTAATACTCTAAAAGTTACTCCCCAGAAACTAGAATTATCGCCAATAAATAAAACACTCTCGCCTACCATGTTGATGTTTATTTTAGCAACATTTTGTCCTATAAAAATTAATCCATTATTGCCATGTATAACCATACTTATATCTCTACTGCTGCCAACAAAAAATACAATATTATTATTGCCTTTAAAATCTAGTTTTAGATT
>NZ_MJKB01000004.1:133487-191594 GCF_002139495.1 Campylobacter sp. P0085
AATAAATTTAGAATTCTAAAATAAAAGAACCGCTAAAGCTCTTATCGTTTCAAATTTATAGCATTTTTTATCATCTCATCGGCAGTTGTTATGGATTTTGAGCTAGCGTCAAACATCTTTTGCATCACGATCATATCAGTTAGCGATACACCTAAATCCACATTACTCATCTCTAGCATATGATTACGAATCGCTGCCCCATAAATCACTTCGCCATTAGCGTTAGTATAAAATATCGGCTCTCCTGAATTTGCACTAGCTTGATAAGTATTCTCGCTAGCTTTGTTTAGGCCTTGATTGTTTTGGAAGTGATATAGGGCAACCTTTGCTACTGTTGCCATATCGCCATTATCAAAAACGGCCAAAATATCCCCGCTATCACTCATTGTATATTCAGTTAGCAAACCTTCAGATCTACCATTTTTTGAAACGCTTAATTCAGCGCTAATTTGCTCAGCTGGCTTTAATCCATCAAAGCCTGTATTTGGCACTGCTGGATTATATGGTGTTCCTAGTGATAGTTCTAAATTTGCCCCACCATTATTAATAGCGCCTAAAGTATTACTAACTAATGCACCTTTTTGATTATATCTTAGCTCGCCTTGTGTAGCACTGATAATATTTCCATCTGGGTCAATCACGCTTACAACAGCATCAAATGCGATTTGCTGACCTTGCGGAACTTGCTTAGTAAATTCAAGTTTTAAAATATTTTTATCCCCGTTTGGCGCCCAAATATCAGTAGTAAATGTCTGCGGAGTAGCTACTTCTTGTTTTACCATTGCACTAGCTAAGTAGGTTAGTTCACCATTTAAATCTAACTTGGTCGTTGCATTGCTATTGTCAAATTCAGCTGAAAATTTTCCATCAGCTTGAGTTGAGGCTTTTATTTGTACACTTTGACCCTTTGCATCTGTGATAGTGATCATTACCTCGTTATTAGCTTTATTTGGATGATGGATCTCTGGAGTTAAATTTAAATCGCCAGTAATAGTGATTTTATTAGTGTCTTTATCAGCCTTAGCCTCAAAACTCTCACTAGTAAGCTCTACGCTACGAGGCTCAGTATAAATAGTTGAATTTAAATAGCCTGAGTAGCTTACCTGTGTTGTTGGCGACGATGGTGTATATAGTACATCTGGGAGCTGAATTTTACCTTGAGAATCTACGCTACCTAGCTTAATACTATCGCCAATTGGGATACTATAAGCCTCAACATTTCCACCTGTTACTCCTAGTTTATTTAATGCACTCTCTCCTAATGTTGCGCTACTTAGCGGAGCGACTGTACCTAGTAGATACATACCACTTCTATTTACTAAATTTCCATCACTATCTTTGGTAAATTCACCATTTCTAGTAAAATACTGCTCACCATTAGCACCCATTAACCCAAAAAACCCATCTCCATCAATTGCCATATCAAAAACATTATCAGTAGGTTGAAGGTTCCCTTGAGTGAAATTCAAAGATGTAGCCATCTTGGTCGAGCCTAGTCCGATTTGCGAATTTACCGGCGAGCTAGATGCACTTGCTAAAGTACTATAAAATAGACTTTTAAACTCCGCTGTAGAGCTTTTATAGCCAACTGTATTAATATTTGAGATATCATTTCCAATAGTACTATGACCAAATTCAGCAGTCTTTACACCACTTACGCCATTATAAAATCCTATCATCATGACTTAACTACCTCATCTTTTTGACTCTCATCTTTAGCTAATTTATCTTTAGCATCTTGTGGTTTATCACTTAGATCTTCATCTTCTGATTCTTCTTCTTTATTGCTTGAATTAGTTTGATTTGAATTTACTGTATTATGTACAATTGATTCAGTAAATTCTCTAACTTGATCCATCGCTACAAACTCACCAGCAACTTTGATATATGCTACGCCTTTTTCAAATTTAACAGCTTCGACTGGATACTGACCTAAAACAGTCTCTCTATTGCCGCCATTAGCATCTATATATTTAGCTTTTACTAAATATTCACCTGGAAGTGTTGGTTCTCCACTATTGCTTAAACCATCCCATCTAAATTGATTGACACCAGATTTAATATCACTTATGCTGACATTACGAACGACATTACCTACTGAGTCGTATATCTCAATTGTTCCGCTAACTGCATCAACTGGGAAGAATAGACTAAAATCAACCTGAGATGATGGCGTATCCTTGGCTACTGAGTTAGCTAGATTTGCCATCTTGCCTAATGCACTCATAGCATTTAGTGAAGCACTTGCTTGCATCTGCGCGCTTAATTGGCTCATAACTTGGTTGGTTTTTTCTTGCATTTCAACTGTAGCTAGCTGACTGGTTTGTTCTAGCATTTTTGCGCTATCCATCGGCTCGGTTGGGTCTTGGTGTTGCAACTCAACTAATAAAAGCTTCAAGAAAGCATCTTTATCTAATTGCGAATTTGGATTTACTCCACCTGTTACGCTATCGGCTTTTTGCTTGGCTTTATTAGCCGCCCATTTATCAGTGGTGAATTGCGGTGTTTGATTAATAGATGTTGCCATGATGCTCTCCTAATTTTTTCTTACATTTTTACTTTAAAGCAATTTGTATTCCAAATTTAGAAATACTTTGGTAGTATTACTTCTAAAACACTCTCTTCATTTTGAGCTATTTCCGTTAGCTCGCTATCTTCACTAACAAATTTTGCCTTTTTATTTTGACCTTGGCTTTGTTCTTTATTAGCATTATCATTAAAGCTCATTGATAACTCACTAAAACCCATATTTACAAGGCTGGTTCTAAATTCAGCCTGGTGTTGCATAAATAGCTGCATAGTTTGATTATTGGAGTTAAAATTTATATGCAAATTTGAGCCACGATTAATTAGAGTAATCTCGACTTCGCCTAAATTTCCTGGATTTAGCGTTAGGTGAAATCTTGTAATTGGCGGCTTGTATTCGCTAATTTTTTCTTGAAGATGAGTTGCAAAATTATCAAAAACCTGTCTTAAATTTAACTCTTTAGCATTTAATTTAGCACTATTTACAATATCTTTTACCTGAGAATTTGTTTGGCTAGTTGGCTCTATGCCCTGAGTGGTTTGTTCACTTAAACTTGTCTCTACACTGCTACTGGCTAAATCAGTAGTAGCTGTCATAGCCGCTTTAGCACTTTGTTCGCTACTTTCTTTCATTGCTCGTTGCATAATATTTGCTAAATAATCATCAATGCTAGATATGCTTTGAGATTTTGTAGCATTTGGTGTAATTGTTGTAGTAGTTTTAGTATCTTTAATCTCTTTATTTAGCTCAAAAGGTTGATTTAGCTTTTGCTCAGCAGTTTGAGCAAGCTTTTGGGTGATTTTTTGAGTATCGATTTTAGCTTCTGGATGTAGCTTTTTGACCGAATTTATATCATCGCTTAGTTCTACACTTTGACCTTGCATTAGTTTGCTTAAGACACTTTTATCATCTTTTTGTGTTTTTTGAAGTGCCTTTTCTATATCTTTTTTAGTAATTACATTTAAATCAATAGCTTGATTTAGTGCTGGAATTTGATTAAAAAACCCTTTAGCATTTAGGTTTTTAAACTCATTTTTTAGCGCTTCAAGACCATCTTTTGAGATTTTTATTTTGCTTAGACCTAGGCCAAATTTTTCACTTAAATTTAGTAATTCTTGCAGATTTTTAGCCCCTTTTAGCTCTTTGATATTTTGTTCAGTAGCTAAGAATTTATTTAAGCTTGAACTTAGCAAATTAGCGCCTGTTTTAGTACTACCATCACTAGCTTCTAAAAGGCTTAAAAGCGTTATAAAATCAGCATTTTCTAGCATAATCTCATCTGTATTTTGACTACTTTGGGCTGAATTTGAAGCGCTATTTTGAACCATTTTATCGCTTTGTGAGCTATCGGTTTTAGCGCTATTTGTTTGATTAGAGTTTTGAGCAGTTTTATCACTAGAGTTTGTACTAGAGCCTTGTGTGGTTTGATTAGTGCTTTGTTCTTGTGATTTTGATTGATTATTTTCTTGAGAGTTTTGTGAAGCCTTAGAATCTTCATACTCTTTTACGCTATTTTCAATCATTTTATAAAAGCTATCATCGCCTTCATTTTGTTCAGTTTTAACAGGTTTGCTTTGGACTTGAGTGGAATTACTTGAGCTTAATAGCGCTTCGTTTAAACCTTGCATTTGCTATCCTAGTTTAAGAATTTTGGCCTTATATAGCAAATTCTATTCCAAATTTTAGGCTTTATATTATCTTTATTAAATTCAAAGCAAATTTAGCAACTTTTAGATATAATCGCCCCTAAAAATTTGAAAATATTTAAGGAAAATCTAGTGGAAAATATCAGAAATATCGCCGTCATCGCACACGTTGACCACGGTAAAACAACAATGGTAGATGAGCTACTTAAACAATCGGGCACATTTACAGAACACCAAAATATAGGTGAAAGAGTTATGGATAGCAATGATATCGAGCGTGAGCGTGGTATCACAATTCTTAGCAAAAATACAGCTATTCGCTATAAAGATTATAAAATCAATATCATCGACACTCCAGGACATGCCGACTTTGGTGGTGAGGTTGAGCGTGTTTTAAAGATGGTTGATGGAGTTTTACTTCTTGTAGATGCACAAGAAGGCGTAATGCCACAAACCAAATTCGTTGTAAAAAAAGCCCTATCTTTAGGTCTTCGCCCAATCGTTGTAGTAAATAAAATTGATAAACCAGCTGGCGATCCTGATAGAGTTATCAATGAGATTTTTGACCTATTTGTTGCACTTGATGCCAATGATGAACAGCTTGAATTCCCAATCGTATATGCTGCGGCAAAAAATGGCTATGCTAAACATAAGCTAGAAGATGAAAATATCAATATGGAGCCTTTATTTGAAACTATTATAAATCATGTTCCAGCTCCAAGTGGCAAAGATGAAAATCCACTGCAACTTCAAGTTTTCACACTAGATTATGATAATTATGTAGGTAAAATCGGTGTTGCAAGAATTTTTAATGGCACAATTAGCAAAAACCAAAATGTAATGCTAGCTAAAGCAGATGGTAGCAAAACAACAGGTAGAATTAGCAAACTTATTGGATTTTTAGGACTTGAACGCACAGATATAGATACAGCAAGTAGCGGAGATATCGTAGCAATTGCTGGATTTGATGCTCTTGATGTAGGAGATAGCGTAGTAGATCCTAACTCACCAATGCCACTTGATCCACTTCATATAGAAGAGCCAACTTTAAGCGTAGTATTTAGCGTAAATGATGGCCCACTATCAGGTACAGAGGGTAAATATGTAACATCAAATAAACTTGATGAACGCCTAGAGAGCGAGATGAAAACCAATATCGCTATGAAATATGAAAATATAGGCGAAGGTAAATTTAAAGTAAGCGGTCGTGGTGAATTACAAATTACAATTCTAGCTGAAAATATGAGAAGAGAGGGCTTTGAGTTCTGTCTTGGTAGGCCAGAAGTAATTATAAAAGAGATCGATGGAGTAAAATGTGAGCCATTTGAGCTACTTGTAATAGATGCACCAGATGATTGTACTGGAGCAGTAATTGAAAAGCTTGGCAAAAGAAAAGCTGAGATGGTTAGTATGAATCCTACTGGCGATGGTCAAACTAGAATCGAATTTGAAATCCCAGCTCGTGGGCTTATCGGTTTTAGAAGCCAATTTTTGACCGATACAAAAGGCGAAGGTGTTATGAATCACAGCTTTTTAGAGTTTAGACCACTTACTGGCACAGTTGAACATAGAAGCAATGGTGCGTTAGTAAGCATGGAAAATGGCGTGGCTCTAGCCTATTCTTTATTTAATCTCCAAGATCGTGGGGTGCTATTTTGCGATCCGCAAACAAAAGTTTATGTAGGTATGATTATTGGCGAACATAGCAGACCAAATGATTTGGATGTAAATCCAATTAAAGGTAAAAATCTAACCAATGTAAGAGCTAGCGGCAGCGATGATGCAATCAAGCTAGTCCCACCACGCAAACTAAGCTTAGAGCGTGCTTTAGAGTGGATTGAAGAAGATGAATTAGTAGAAGTTACCCCAATAAATATTAGAGTAAGAAAACGCTACTTAGACCCAACAGTACGCAAAAGAATGGCAAAAAAATAGATAAATTTAGGTTGGTTTATTAGCTGCATTTATCTAAATATCTTGTTAAATTCTTAACTAAATTAAGCAGTTAATCTTATAGATCTACTGCTTAATTTGACTTTTAATTTATTCTATAATCAAATAGTAAAATCTTTGATTATTATGTATCTAGCTCGCAATAGTAAATTTATACAAAAATATTAGAGTTTAATCCATTAACCCAAATTCACCAACTATTGATAAAATACCGCTATAATCTACAAAATTCAAATCAAAATCAGCACAAACCAAAAAGGAAAAACAATGAAGAAAATAATGCAAGAACGCTATTCATGTAGAGAATTTAATGGCCAAAAAATTAATCAAGAGACTATAAACGAAATTTTAGATCTTACTAGATTAAGTCCTAGCTCATGCGGTTTGGAGCCGTGGAAATTTATGGTTGTTAGCAAAGAAAACGATTTAAAAGAATTAGGGCAAATCTGTAATAATCAAGCCCAAGTAAGCGGATGTAGCCACGCTATAATCATCATCGCACGCAACGATCTAAAAGAGGGTTGTGATTTTATAAGAACTCAAGTAGATCGCAAACCACGCACTCCTGAGAGACTTCAAAAAGCCCTTGATCACTTCGCAGCAAGGTTTAACCCGCAAACCGATGAAGAACTAATGCACTACGCATCACTACAATGCTATATGGCAAGTGCTAATATGGTCAATATCGCTCAAAGCCTAGGTGTTAAAAGCTGCATTGTAGCTGGTTTTGATGCAGATAAATTAAATGATTTTGTAAATTTAGGAGAGAATTTTAGACCTGTTCTTGTAATTGCTTTAGGATATAGCGATGAAGAAGCACCAGCTAAAATTCGCCAAAGTTTAGAACAAGTAGTAATCTATAAATAAGGGCAAAAAATGGAAGTAACACTGCTAAATCACACGCCACTATGGGTTTGTTCTAACGCTATTCGTACCTGCTGGCAAAGCTTTGATAAAGGCGATAATGGCGGCAAAATAGATCTAGCGTTAATCGATAGAGTAGGCAATCAACTCAAACACGCAAGCACGCTAGAGCATCTATTTTATAACTTTTATATAAAAGGCATTAGCAGAGCTTGCCTCCAAGAGTTAGCCCGTCACCGAATAGCAAGTCTAAGTGTAAAATCCACACGCTACACCCTAAAAGAGCTAAAAAACGAAAGCGAATTTAAGCCTAATGACTTTGATAACGCAAGTAGATATATAGTGCTAACTGGCAATGAATTTGTAGATAACGCAAGTATAAACGCACTTGAGAATTTGCGCCAAATTCTAAACCAAAACACAAGCTTAGATATAGCCAAATACTGCCTTCCAGAGAGCTATAAAACAGAATTAAGCTGGAGTATAAACGCTAGAAGCTTACAAAATTTCATAACCTTAAGAAGTTCTAAAAGTGCCCTTTGGGAGATTCGAAATCTAGCAAATGCAATATATAATGCACTCCCTAATGAGCATAAATTTATCTTTGCTGAGTGTGTATATAAAGATTAAAATAATATAGATTTTAGTAAGAGCTAAAATCTATATTAGCTATATTGTTTTAAAGCGTAAAATAACTGCTAAAGCACACGGTACTAACATTACTAAAGCTAGAAATAGCGGAGTATTTGCCCCAAGCGCTCCAACCCCAAAAGCAATTACCCCAGCTAATCCAAACTGCATAGTCCCAAGCACAGCTGAGGCAGTACCAGAGTGGTCTGTAAATCTTGCCATTGCTAATGTTGTAACATTTGGCAAAATAAATCCAAGCATACTAATAGCTACAAAAATTCCAGCCTCAAAAATCCAAAATCCAAGCCCTAAAAGCGCTCCAATGCTTACTACTACAAGCGCTCCAAGCATTATAAATAGGGCGAATTTAAGCAAATTTTGACAATCAAAATTTCTAGTAAGCCTAGCATTAATATTAGCAAATAGTACAAATCCAAGTGCATTAATACCAAAAAGAAGTCCATACTGCGTTCCGCTTAGCCCAAAATGACCCATAAAAACAAATGATGAACCAGTAATATAGGCAAAAAGTACCGCCGAAGCAAATGCGCCAAGCAGGCTATAAAGTATAAATATCTGCTCTTTTAGGACAAATTTATAACTAGCAATAGTAGCTTGATGAGAAAATTTAGTTCGTACTGGCTGAGTCTCTTTAAGTCCAAAAATAATAAACCCAAGTAACAAAATTCCTAACATAAAAAGAACCGCAAAAATACTTTGCCACGAAAAATAGCTAAGCAAAATCCCGCCAAATGTCGGCGATAACATAGGCGCAAGCGATGAAAATACCATCATTAAAGCATACACTCCAGCAGCATCTTTGATATCAAAACTATCATTGACAATAGCCCTAGCAATCACCACGCCAGCACAACCGCCAAGCGCTTCAAAAAATCGCAAAGTAATAAAAATATAGATATTATCCACTAGCACACACCCAAGACTTGAAGCAATAAATATCAAAATTCCAATTATCAAGGGAGTTTTGCGCCCAAATGTATCACTTAAAGGACCATAGATAAGCTGCCCCAAAGCAAATGCTATAAAAAAACTAGCAAGACTAAGCTGAGTAAGAAACTCACTAGCTAAAAAGCTACTTTGAACATGCGATAGCGCTGGCAGATACATATCTGTAGATAGCGGTGCAATGCTAGACATAAAGGCTAAAATAATGATTAATTTAAATTTAGCAAATCCATGGATCTTTGTAGTGCTTCGCATAAAAAAATAGCCTTAAAAGTGTAGATTATAAAAAGTGGCCGGGAGAAAGGGATTCGAACCCCTGGAGGCTTTCACACCTCAACGGTTTTCAAGACCGCCGCTTTCGACCACTCAGCCATCTCCCGAGTGAATTAATTAGAAGTTTTTTGTTCTACCCAGCTAGCACCTTGATTGACCTTTTCTTTAGACCATTCATAGGCATCTTTAGAATCCTCTTTGACTCCGTGCCAAGTATTAGAACATCCGCATAATAACAAGATAAAAGCACAAAATATATAACGCATATAAATCCTGTAAAATGGAGGCGACACCCAGATTCGAACTGGGGGTAAAAGCTTTGCAGGCTTCTGCCTTACCACTTGGCCATGTCGCCATATGCTAGTGGTGCCCAGAGCCGGACTTGAACCGGCACGGAAGTAATTTCCGAGGGATTTTAAGTCCCTTGTGTCTACCATTCCACCACCTGGGCTAAATATGGAGCGGGAAACGAGATTCGAACTCGCGACCCCAACCTTGGCAAGGTTGTGCTCTACCCCTGAGCTATTCCCGCATCAATTTTGGAAATTGAATAATAGCAAAAGAAACCTTAAAATTTAATTTGATTTTACTAAATTTTAAAAAATTTTATCTATTTTTATCTAATTTATTGAATTTCATAAATTTCATAAAATTATAAGCAAAATAAATGTATCATTACAATCTATTTTTTAAATGGGGTTATAGCTCAGCTGGGAGAGCGCTTGAATGGCATTCAAGAGGTCGGCGGTTCGATCCCGCTTAACTCCACCATTTAATATCTTATATCTATTCAAATCCTTTTTTATTTATTCAATTTTATTACCTGTCTTCCATACTTGGAGAGGGTTTTTTATTGCTGTTTTTTCTCAATTGATTTTGAAAAAATACTATTAATTCTCAAAAAATTTTACTACTAATTAAGTCACTATTAAAGAAGTTATTATGGCTAATATTTCAAAGGCTTGTTTAAGTGATAAGGATATAGAGCTTTTAGAGATAAAAGATATTTTGCTGTTGTGGGAAATCCTAAGGAGCTTGAAATTTATATCAATCCTAAAGGAAGCAAGGTTTTTTCAGTTACTATTTATGATAAATATGGCAAAAAACATAAATGCAAATTAAAAGAATTTAGACCTGGACTTTATAATGCATTTAAAGCTAGAAGAGATGCTATTAAGCTACTAAATAAATTTGATGAGTTAGGAAAGGATTTTAATCTATTAAATAAGGCTAAAAAGCATACATATAAAGAGTTACTTATAAAGTATATGGATAAAAAAATTAAGATAGATGGCGTTAGTAGATATATCGGTGTGATAATATTAGCTAGATATGACTTTGGTAGTATTATAAGCTCTAGGCCATATGTAGAAGCCTCTTTTATATATAGTAGAAACTATGTATCAATGGTATAGCAAATGTCAAATTTGAATTCTAAAATATTATTTGAATTTTAGAGATATTATTTATATTATTTGGGTTTTTAAAGGTTTTTTAAGCTTTACCTTTTTTTGAACCCTTTTAAATTCTTTAATCCCTTTTAAATCCCCAAGAATTGCAATTCTAAATATCTCAATCCAAAGATTCTAAATTTATCCAACCGAAAATTTAAATTTCTCAAAACTAAATTTTTAAATTATTTTTTTAATACCAAAATTTGTTTTTAATCACTCTGAATAATTTAGATAATTTACCAAAGTGCCATCTGCGATTTTATTACTATTTAAGCATTTTTTAGTATAATGCTACCTTGATTTCGGGGGGGATACTTTTCCCCCATTTTATTTTAGCTCAAATCCTTATCAAAACTTTGTAAAATATCATCTAAATATTGAATAATCATATTTGGCTTAATATTAAAATAATAAAATTTCTCTTTGCTAAAATCCACCCTAACAGACAATCTAGGAACTCCCAATGCCCTTAATTTCAATAAATTTTCAAAATGAAAAGCTCTATTTCTAATACTTTTTGTAAGTAGCAATATACCATAAGCCTTTTGGTAGTTGCTAAGCGGTATTTTATTTAACCTTTCTTTATTTTTCTCATAATATTTTTTAAAAGAAAACCCATCTAAAAACTCTTTATCAAACGCACAACTATGGATTTTATAATGCTCCACCACCCTTATCCAAAATCCAAAAGTCTGCCTAGAAACCAAAATATCATGCTCTTTTATCCTACCTTTATCATCATCTAACCCTATACTATCTGCCAAATCAAACATCCAATGTCGATTTTTTTCACACATTTTTCTATCAATTCTATTTCTAATGATGATTTCGATTCTAGCTAGCTTCGGCGCTATTCTGCCTAGCATTTTAAAGTTTGCTTCATGCTCATCAATGCTACTATAGCTATCTATGCGTGAATTTGAATATAACTCTATATATTTTTCTCTATCCATTTTATCGCTTTTTCTCTAATTCTACACTATTAAATCTTTAAAATCAATAGCCAATTTTAATAGCATTAAACACCCATAAAATCAAATAAAAGATTTTAAATTCAAATAGAAAAAATTGCTTTTTAATTCTTATCAAAAATAAATTTTTTCATTTTTTGCTATAACTTGGGCTAAATTTATCCAACTAAAATTTTAAATTTCTAAAAACAAAATTTTACATTTACCAAACAAAATACCGCACAAAATTTCACAATCTTATATAAAACGACAAATTGTGTCATCTGGCTTTGTTATAATTCTGTCTATAAATCAACCTACAAGGAGCAAACAATGAAAGCAAAATACGCAATAGCAGCGATCGCACTAGGTGCAGCGGGCTTCATGGCCAAAAAATGGCTAGACAAAGAGGTGGAAAAATCCAGAAAGATATATGGTGATGATTACTCCATCAAAGATACCTTATTGGATAAATTAGAAAATGGTCTTTGGAAGTCTTATGATGCGCTTGAGAGAGCCGAAGAGACTACACTAACTGCTCTTGATAAACTACAAACCAAGATCACAGGCAAAGAGGTAGATCACCGCACGATTTTAGATCTCAATGAGGTATCGCCAGAGACAAGAGAGGCTTTGCTTAAGATATTTGGTGCTATGTCTATGAATGCTGGATTTAATGAAGGTGCCAACAAATCAGAGCCTTGTGGCGCCGATCAAGCACAACCACTCAAGACCAATGCCTGCGAGACAAACCAATCATAGCCTTGCGCTACCAATACTGGTGAAAAAGAGCGATAAAAGCGCTCTTATCAGTAGGTTTTAAGACAGGGGGGGGTATAATCAAATTTTGATGTCAAATCCGCCAAACTCTTATAAATTTGATTTATGAGAATTTGGCGTGGCTAGGATTACGCCAGCGGAGATGGTGAAGTCAAAATAGTATTAATTATTTCATAAGAGAGTAGTGATGAAACTAAGAGAATTTGTGCTTTTAAACCAAATGGTCTTACCAAAAAATTATGAAAAAATCGAAAAGTTAATTAAAAAAATCGAGAGTTTAAGTGATCTATATGCTAACAAAATTTTATACGAGAGTAAGGGTCTAAAACTACGCAATCCATATCTAATGACGATTATAGCGCTACCTTTGGCCTATGTGTTTAGGGTTGCTAAGATCGCTTTTTATATATTTATTTTGATAAGTTTATTTAAAATCATTGATTGGTTTTTTGATACCAAAATAATGAGTAATATCGCTATTTATATATCCAAAATTGATAATTTAGAAATATATATTTATTTTGTGCTGGCTTATATATTTATAAAAACTATATTTGCTTTGATTAGGTCTGCGCAGATCAACAATTACAATAAACTCGCCTTATTGATTTATGATAAAGGTGTGAATAATGATTTTAAAAAGGAGTATTTTGAGATGGTGGCACTAAAAGTCCAAGATATCGATCTAGCAGATCAAGAGCCACAAGAGCATAATGTGGTGTGTCCAGATTGTGGCTATGTCTATTATGATGAAAATAATCCATATTTAAAAGAACGAAATAAATCTTATGAAAATTTCATTCAATCCAAAATAGAGAATTCAAATTACACTAAAGGAGCAGACAATCAAGAAAATGAAAAATGAAATTAACTTTAAATCAGCAAAAAAGATATTGTGTAAGCTATTAAAAACTCTTTACAAAGCAACGACCAAAAAGAAAGGAATAAAAATAATGGCAATCGATATAGGCGATAAAGTGTTGTTTGAAATCAGAGCAACTGATTTTATGAAAGAGATTATCATCACCAAAGATGATATAGAAAAGATAGTTAGAGCTTTGGTTAAGTTGGATGATAAAATTGAAAGTATCACCAACAAATTAAATGAAATAGATACAGAAAACAAAACCGAAATAAAAAAAATCCCACTCTTAGAAAGCCAAAACAAAAGCTTGAGTAATGACAAACAACGCTTAGAAGGCGAAAAAGAAGAGCTATCAGAGAATTTGAGAAATGAGAAATCTCAAAATGATCAACTAAAAAGCGACAACAAGGCCTTAACACAGCAGATAGATAATCTAAAAGGTGTAAATACAGAACTAAATTCACAAAATGAAGCCCTAACTAGTAAGCTAACAGATGAAAAGAGAAAAAAAGAAGAGCTATCAGAGAATTTGAGAAATGAGAAATCTCAAAATGATCAACTAAAAAGCGACAACAAGGCCTTAACACAGCAGATAGATAATCTAAAAGGTGTAAATACAGAACTAAATTCACAAAATGAAGCCCTAACTAGTAAGCTAACAGACGAAAAGAGAAAAAATGAGAAGCTAAATAAAGATATAAATACGGATTTGTTTAATCTATACAAGCAATTACCAGCTGATTTTCGTCAGAATTTTAGCTATATAAAAGCAGATACTCAAATGAAATTTATCATTACAAGTGGAGATAAAACTACTCTTATCAATCTTTATGAGCATATAAAAAATGAGGCTAAGAATGGTAAAGATATAAGCCAATTAAGCGAATTTTTTGATGAGTTATTTGAGGTTCAAAGAGATATTTATGGCTTAGAAAGGATTGAAGCTAGCAGTGAATTTGATGAGTCAAACCACACGGATTTAGGAGGAAAATCTAGGGGAAAAATAGAAAAAACTATATTTCAAGGCTTTAAAGATGGCAAGAAGCCATATAAATCAATAGTAAAAATAGGAGAATAAGATGAATGAACAAATAAAAAACATTTCTGAGATAACACTTCACAAAGATGAAAGATTATTTCAAAGAATCACCGAGCTCGAATCATACGATAGCGCAACAAATAGAGTTGATCGTAATGAACTAATAGATTTGCTCCTTGAAGTAGATAATATAGCAGCAAATTTAGACAAATATGACAGAGGGGTTTGTGAAGATATAAATTTAGGCCACTGGGATATTTATCGTGCTTGTGAAGCTAATAGCAACACAGTAACAATTAAATTTAATGACACTTTAGTCGCTAGATCTCCGATTTTGGATATTAGAGAAAATGATGTGGTGGCTATTGATTTTGGAACTAAAAGCACTGTAGCTGGATTTATAGACTCAAAGACAAATAGAAAACAACTAATTCGCATTGGTGGTGGCAGTTACAAAAAAGACCACAACAAAAATGATTACGAAAATCCTACAATAATCGAATTTACAGATATTGGGACTTTTATGGAAGATTATTTCTCTGTGAAGTCTAGACCGCTTACTTCGTGGGATGATATATGTATATCACACACCGCTGTTAATCACTTAGAAGAAGCTGATAATGAAAATTTCTATAGATTTTTTACCAAGCTTAAACAATGGGCTAGAACCAAAAACTCAAAAATTCGCATTAAAGACAAATTAGAGACATACACTCTAAAAGATTTTTTAAAATGCGATCCAAAAGATATAAATCCTATTGAAATTTACGCTTATTATATAGGGCGATATATAAACAATATGACAAAAGGAATTTATATAAACTATGTATTGTCTTATCCTGTTAAGTATGAAAAAGCCGTTAGAGATAAGATAAAAGAGAGTTTTGAAAGGGGAATCAAAAAATCAATCCCTTACGCAGTTCTCACATCACCAAAGCATAGTATAAATGTTGATATAATGACTAGCGAGCCAGCGGCGTATGCTGTTTCCGCTCTTAAAGAGTATGGATTTAGACCGCCTTATTTAAAGCCAGATGAAGTCGTCTGCTATGGAATTTTCGATTTTGGTGGTGGGACTACTGATTTTGATTTTGGTATGTGGCGCACGGTAGATAGTAGGAAATTTGATTATAAAATTGAGCATTTTGGTGATGGTGGCGACCCTACTTTGGGTGGAGAAAATTTATTAGAGTTATTGGCTTTTGAGATTTTCAAAGATAACAAAGCGGTAATGAAAGAGAGCAACTGCTCTTTTAGCAAGTCAGAGCTAGGAGAGGATTTTGGTGGGTCAGAATCCATAGTCAAAGATTCAAGAGAATCTAGAAAAAATACTACTATTTTGGTTGAATATATTAGGCCGTTTTGGGAAAATATCGGCAAAATAGATGAGATCGCTAAAGATAATAAAAATATCTCAAACATTCTCTCAGGCAAGATAAATCTACAGCTTATGGATAATGACTCTGGGCTTAAGCCTGTTGATTTAGAAGTAGATAGAGAAAAAATAGAAAAAATTTTGAAATATCAAATTTCAAAAGGTGTAAAAAACTTTATTAATAGTTTTAAAAATGTAGCTAGCAAAATGGATTTAAAAGCAAGCAATGATAAACTTTGTATATTTTTAGGTGGTAATGCCTCTCGCTCTGCTCTTGTGATGCAGTGCTTTGAAGAAGAGATAGGTAAACTACCAGAAGAGTATAAAAATAATTTTGAGATATTTCCTGCTCTTGGCACACCAGAAGCTGATGAGAAGAAAAGACAAAGAGGGCTTGAAGTAACTCACAGCGATGACTTTTCTAAAGAGATAACTTGCAAAACCGGAGTTGTCTTTGGGCTATTGGACAATAGAAAGGGCGGTAAAATACAAGTATTCTCTGAAATTAGCGCCGAAGATGAAGCTAAATTTGAGTTTTATATAGGTTGTGAAAAATATGAGAAGTTTAAGCTACTTGTAGATAGGAGCGATGCTGAGTTCAATAAAGGAGAGTGGAAAGAGATATCTGATTACGCAGATGAAAAAACAATCACTATCTACTATACTGCCGAGGCTAGAGCTACATCAGAAGAGGGCATTAGCATAGAGGGTGTAAAAAGTCAAAATTTAATATTAGACCAAGAGTATGGCTCAGATGATTTAGTCAAAATCAAAAAACTAAGCGTTAATAGCTTTATTTATGAAGTATTTGATAAAAATGGAAAAAAATTATCAAATATAAACAAAGAAATCAAATTAGATTAAAAGGAGAAAATATGGAATTATTTAGTAAGATTGGTACTGTTTTTTCGGCGCTTGAGCATGGTGCTTCGGCTGAGGGTGGCGATGTTGCTGGTGGTATTGGACTGTTAGCAACTGGTATATCTTGGCTTCTAAGTCCATCTACGACTATCGTGTCAGAAATAGCTAAGGCACTTGATATCTTTAAAGAGAATGATAGGCCAGAACATTTAGGACAAGCTATGGAGCAAATGAATAAAAAGCTTGAGAATTTTGATAGTATAAATGAGTATATAGACTATCTAAGAGAGGGTATAAAATCTGGTGAAGTCAAGCTAATTAGGAATTTAAGCGATACAGAAAAAGCCTCTTACACTGCCACTGTTACTGCGCTTGGTATAAAAGCCATAGATGAAAAATACCAACTTCAACCTAGCGACATATTTTGGGTCACAATGGGAGGTAAATTCCAAAAAGGCAAAATAACCCCAGATGAGATAAATAAAATACTAGAAATCTCATCAAAAAATAGTGTAAGCGCTGAAAATGTAGCCAACTACATAAATGGTGATGGGATGACAGGTGGACAAAGAGCCTCTGGTGTTGCTGATGTCATAGAAGATGGACTAAAAGCAGCAAATCCAAATATGAGCGATGAAGAGATCGCAAGTAGATTTAATAAATTATTAGAAAAATAAGGAGAAAAAAATGGGATTTTGGAGTTCAGTTGGTAGTTTTGTAAGTGGTGCTATTAGTACTGTTTGTTCGGCTGTGGGTGGTGCTATTGCTGCTGGTATTAGTACGTTAGCAACTGCTATAGCTCCGTTTCTAGGTCCAGTTGCGACTATCGTATCAGCCATAGCTAATATACTTGGTATCTTTAAAGAGAATGAAAGGCCAGAAGATTTAGGACAAGCTATGGAGCAAATGGATAAAAAGCCAGAGGATTTTGATAGTATAAATGAGTATATAGACTATCTAAGAGAGGGCATAAGATCTGGTGAAGTCAAACTAAATGACAATTTAAGCGATATACAAAAAGCCGCTTACACCGCCACTGGTGCTGCGCTTGGTATAAAAGCCATAGATGAAAAATACCAACTTCAAACTAGCGACGAATTTTGGGGCGCAATGGGAAAAAAATTCGAAGAAGGCAAGATAACCCCAATTGAGATAACTAAAATACTAGAAACCTCATCAAAAAATAGTGTAAGCGCTGAAAATGTAACCAACTACATAAATGGTGATAAGATGACAGATGGACAAAAAGCATCTGGTGTTTCTGATGCCATAGAAGGTGGCCTAAAAGCAGCAAATCCAAGCATGAGCGATGAAGAGATCACAAGTAGATTTAATAAATTAATAGAATAATAGGGGGAAAATATGTTTTTTTTGGGTTCGATTGGTAGTGCGATTGGATCATCTAGCGTCTCGTCCGAACCAGATTTAGATTTGGACGAGAAAAGACGACAAATGAATGCAATGATAGAAACACAAAATAAAAAGATGAAAAACTTATCGCTAAATGATAAATATAAATTAGATGATAGCAAAGAGTTTTTTGCCAAACTAGGCAAGGGGAAAAAATGAAAAGAGTGAATTTGTTTTTTATACAAAATAATGAAATAGCTGTCTTGCGCTTAAAAAATATAAATAAAAGCGAACAACAGCTTGAATTTCTCAAAAAAGAAGGTGAAAAATTCCAGGCTATAAATTCTGATTTTTGGACTTGGTGGGAAGAGAAGGTTGGGTTTTCAAATGGCGATGAGATGGACTTTTGCTTTGTATGGGATGAGAAAAATGATCTAATTATGCAAAATGAGAGATTTTGTAATAATCTAGAATCTGATATTTGGAATGAAGAGACCCTTGATTTGCTTTTGGGGCTTTTTGATATTAAAGGCAAGATAAGCTCTCCAAATGGTAATTCTATCGGTTTTGAGCAGTATGAAAAAGAGTTTTACACTAACTTAATACTAAAAAATCAATTACCACCAAAAAGTAGAGCCAACAACTCTAGCAAAAAACAATTCAATCAAGGCACAATAGCCCCAACCACCCAAGATGAAACACCGATGCAAAAATATTTCCGTGAAATGCGTGAGAGAGAAGATAGACAAAGGAAAAAATAATGAGCGAAATCAAAAGTTTTTTAGAAAAATTTAATAACTACTATCTAAACGCCAACAAACATAAGGTAGAAAAAACCGCCGAACTAGATACTAGCGATGTAGTATTATACAAGATAAATAGCGTAACATACAAAAAAGACTCACCAAGGAGAGAGGCCTTAGAAAATGTACTTAGCTCTCTTAGGATAGAGGGGATAAATTTTATCTATTTGATTTTAGGCAATAGCGAAGGGGTGGAGTTTTACTATGGTCTTTCAAGAGATTATTCTTATACCAACGAGCTAGAAATCGACATAGATGAAATAGGAAAATATATACTAGAACCTAGCATAAAAGGAAATTTCCGTGGTAGCGAAATCCAAAAAATCGAAGAGAATACAAAAAGAAAAATTTTAGAAAGAATAGGCTCTAACAAATATTACAGCATAGTAGAGGGTGTCCCTGGGGTCTTAGAAAAAGATGATGAGTTTCAAGGGGTTGATAGATTAGCTGATGTTATGAGTAATAGCCCAGAATACGGCTTTATGATTATTTCATCCTTAGTTAGTGATGCTGAGCTAGAAATAGTCAAAAAAAATATCTTTAATATATATGCGACCCTAGCAGAAATAGGCAAAGAAAGCAGACAAGTGTCTAATGGGACAAATACCAGCACAAATGAGAGTAAAAGCGAAGGTCAATCAGAGACAAAAGGTACTAGCGATAGCCATAGCCAAACAGACAGCACCGGCACAAATGAGAGCAAAAGCGAAGGTCAATCAGAGACAAAAGGCACTTCAAAAGGCACCAATGAGAGCGAAAGCAGAACAGAAACTAAAGGCACCAGTGAGAGTGAAGCTGAAGGCACATCAAAGACAATAGGCACTTCGCAAGGCACAACTACAGACGGAAATAGCTCATACAGCAAAAATAACGGCTCTAATGAAAGCCGTGGGACAACTAGCACAACAACAAAAGGCGGTAACCATAGCCAAGCAATAGGACAAACTACTGGCTCAAACCAAAGCACTAACCAAAGTACCTCCACAAACACCAATACCACCACAGGTAGCAATACGAGCAAATCGATAGCCAAAACTACTAGCACCAATGAGAGCACCTCCACAAACACCAATACCACCACAGGGACTAGCGAAGGGACATCCTACTCACAATCAGTCACCACAGAAATAGTAGATAAACAAGCACAAGATTGGATCAAATACATTGATGATATGCTTTTGGCTAGGTTGGATTATGGTAGTGCTAAGGGGATGTTTAGAAGTGGTATGTTTTGCTTTTCAAATTCCAAAGCCATACTAAAAAAGCTAGAAAATACAGTAATGTCGCTATTTAGTGGTGAAACTGGCAATAAAATACCTTTAAGATCGTTTTTGATAAAAGATGATTTACAGCTAGAATCTTTAAAAAATTTACAACTACCAAAAATCCATTCAGATGTAGATACAGAGCTAAAATCGCTATTATCTCAAAGCGATTATGGTATGGGAAATTTAATTAGCTCAAAAGAGCTAAGTCTAATAGCTGGATTACCAAAAAAAGATATTATGGGACTAGAATTAAAAGAAGAAGTGGAATTTGGTCTAAACTTCGAAACATTCGATAACCCATTAGAACTGGGCTATCTACTCCAAAGTAGAAACAAAACAAACAAAATCGTAAGCATAGACAAAAAATCCCTTGATAAACACATTTTTATCACAGGCGTAACTGGTAGCGGGAAAACTACAACTTGTTTGAATATTTTAGAAAATTCAAATTTGCCTTTTTTGGTTATTGAGCCTGCCAAAACAGAATATAGAATTTTAAAAGAGAAATATCCTGATTTACTAATCTTCACTCTTGGCAATGATAGCTTAGCCCCATTTAGACTAAATCCTTTTGAATTCTTCCCACATGAGAGTATAACCTCTAGGGTCGATATGATAAAGGCTAGTATAGAAGCAGCCTTTGATATGGAAGCCGCAATCCCACAAATCATAGAAAGCGCAATATATGAATGCTACGAAAATAAAGGCTGGAATATCGGCACAAACAAAAATGAATATTATGGCGATAAAGCCTTTGATGATGGGGTTTATGCATTTCCTACACTTGATGATTTGCTTGTCCAAGTAGAAAATGTAGTTAAAAAACAAGGCTTTGATGAAAGGCTGAAAAATGATTATCTTGGCTCAATTAGAGCTAGATTAAACGGGCTTATTGTAGGCTCAAAGGGATTTATGCTAAATACCAAGCGTTCAATAAACTTCAAGCAACTGCTTAATCAAAGAGTCGTTTTTGAGTTAGAAGAGATCAGAAATGGTAGTGAAAAATCTCTTATTATGGGATTTATATTAACTCATTTATTAGAAGCTATCAAATCAAATTTTGAAGAGCGAAACGAACATAAATTAAATCACATAATCTTAATAGAAGAAGCGCATAGGCTTCTTAGCAAATATGAGCCTGGCGATAGTATGAATAAAAAGCAAGGTGTAGAAGTATTTACCGATATGCTTGCTGAGATTAGAAAATATGGTGAGTGTTTGATGATAGCAGACCAAATACCAAACAAACTAGCACCTGAAGTTCTAAAAAACACAAATACAAAAATTGTTCATAGAATATTTGCAGCCGATGATAAAAAGGCAATAGGAAATACAATGGCGCTAGAAGATGAACAAAGCGATTTTCTAAGCAAATTAAGAGTGGGTGAAGCTATAGTTTTTAGCGGTGGATTTAATAAATCTGTATCAGTCAAAATCAATCAAAGCTCCAAAACCACTGACAAAATCCTAGACAAAGAGCTAATCAAGCAATCTGCTTTGGAATTCTACACACAAAACGCCAAAAGCGGAATACTCATCGGCTCAGATATCATACAAAATCCAACCAAATATGATATACTCAAGCTATTTGAACTACAAAAAGAAGGTGTAAAAGATCTAGTAAAACAGATCAGACAAGACGAAACAAAGATAACTACCTCCCAAAAAGAGTTGAGAAAATTCATCGATAATGGGGTTAGTATTGATATTTTGGTGAGAATTTTTATGGTTGAGAATTCGATTTTGGCTCAATATACAGATGAGATAAAAGAGTATTTAGATAAATATTTAAACAACTCTTTCTTAGCAGAAGATACAAGAAAATTTAGGGATATATTCAGCGATGCATAACCTCCTAATCCTATACAACCCAAGATATAATAGCGATTTGATAAAGGCGCATTTAGATATTCTAAAAGAGTGTGGCAAGGTGGCATTTGGCAAGGTGCGAGTCAAAAACAACAATATGCCACACCCCTTTAAGGGCGAATTAGAAAAGATATATAATGATACAAATCCTGATAGCTTCACTCAGCTTTTTATCACGGATTATTCAAATTTATATGTCGCTAAGGTGGTAAAGATCAGTAGCGATGACCACACTGCCATAGCGCCTAAGTATTATCAAGAGCAAAATTTGCTAGTAGAGAGCTGGTTTGTCATCACGGATATCCGTGAAATTTATAGAAATGAATTTGAGAGTGTAAGGGATTATTTTTTGTCCCGTATCACCTTGCCTTTGCGTGATAATCACACCTACGCCCTATATGGCAATAACTATGTATATCCACTCATCATCGACCAAGACCAAAATTATTTCGAAGATGAAACCCTACACCACACAGATATCTATAAAACCAAAAAATATCTAAAAACCAAAAAAACCCTATCTAGATACTGCTTTGGCGCAAATATCGATAAACTGATGAGCGATACCATAGATGCGGTGGTTTTGGCCGAGATCGAATACATACAAAACCAAAAAAATATGTCAAATGATTTTAGCTCTATTTTGGTGAAGTATTCTAAGAGCATTGAGAGAGAATTTTACTCTCTTTTTAAAGCTCTTTTTGCCTATTTGTGTTATAATAATCCTGGACTTTTAACCATCAGATATGATATCCAAGGGATCAAATATCAGCTAAAAGATATTTTCACACATAAACCAAATTTAGGCTCATATGGCTATTTGATGAAGCAAAGCGAGATATCTAGCACCTTTGAAAACCTAGTCCCAAATGATATAAAAAATGGCTTTTATTATAAAATACTTAATTTTATGTATATTTTAAAAGATATTAGAAACGAAAATATCCACGGCAAAAACGCCACCATAAAAGAGACCCAAAAGATCAGAAATGCGATTTTAGGCATAGGTCAAGAGAGTATTTTGATAACTTGTTTGGAGCTAAAATCCAAGCTAAATGCCCTATACAAAGAGTCCAAAATAGATCGCTCAAAACAAATTTAAAAAAGGAGAGAAAATGAACGGCTTTGTCCCACATATCCAAACCCTAAAATGCCCAAAATGTGGCAAGAAAAAGGTGATCACCGCTGGCTGTGTGATAAATTTTTATTCCTGCCCAAAATGCAATACAATAATGATCCCTTCTAGCGGAAATTTCATAGATAAACTCATAGGCAAACTCAAAGGCGGCCGATGAATTCCAATGGCTCAAATGGCGAAAATATGATCCGCAGACTCATGATAATGCTCAAAATGCTATATCTGGGTCAAGGGCTAAATCCTAGCGAGCTTTGTAGTGAGTTTAATCTTAGCTTGCGAACCTTACAAAGAGACATCGCACGCTTAAAAGAGTATTGCGCCGTAGATATACAAAAAGGCAAAGATGGAAAATACTATATCTCACGCACAGAATACGAAGATGGATTGCTAAGCTTTGGAGATATCAAAACCTTCGCCAAAAGAAGCGGTGTAGCCGATCTATACCCCAAGCTAGACACCCCAATGATAGCTGATATACTAAGCACCACAATCTCTAAAAGCCTTATCGTATCAAGCGAACCAAAGCAAGACTCCAAAGAGTTAAAAGATCTATTTGAACTCCTAAGCGATGCTATTTTAGAGCACTGCGTGATCAGCTTTTACTACAATGACTCACAGCGCACCATCAAACCCTATAAGCTCATAAATACAGCTGGCGTCTGGTATCTCCTAGGTGATGAAAAGGCCAAATTAAAGCACTTCACCCTATCTAAAATCAAAAGCTATAAGCCACTAGACCAGCACTTCACCCCATCAAATACATTTTTAAAGCGGATAGAATCTAATAATCTCAAATGGTTTAGCACTAGCCTAAAAAACGCTAAAATCCTAGTTTTGCCCAAGGCTAGGGAGTATTTTGAGCGTAAGCAAGTATTTAAAAGCTACAAATTAATCAAAGATGATGAAAACGGAATTTTGCTAGATGTAGAGTTTGCTTTTGATGATGAGCTATTAAACATTATAAAAGCTTGGATCCCATATATCAAAATCATAGAACCCCAAGAGCTAGATACAAAGCTAAAAGATATCTTAAAATCCTACATAAATGATGAACCAATAAACAATCTAGCTTAATCCGCCGCCATTTTTTGCGGCGAATTTTTAGCCATTACAATTGCGGCGAATTTTAATCAACCTCGCCGCAAGAAAGCCAAATTTAACCAAATATTGTATTTAAAATTGTAAAATAATACCCAAATTTCACTTCTAAGGATAAATATGTAAATCTTCTTTTTAAGTCGCTTTTTGCTTTGGCTGTGCTTAACTCCACTAATTAAGCTTTTTTAAGCTTCAATCAATCTTTGATAACTTGTTTTAATTCCCTTTTTATCATACTTTATTAGTTTTTTGATTATTTTTGATTTTGATTGCGGTATAATGATTTCCAATGAATTAGGTTAATTTTAGCGTAGTAAGGGTTTAAACTCAAAATATTGCTAAATATTTAGCAAAAGCTCTATATCGATAAAAGCGGGGAAACCCCGCAATGTTACCTAGCCTACTGTTTGATTTGTAATAAGCTAGTAAGCATCTGGTCGCTTGTGGTTATTGTTTTAGAGTTGGCTTGGTAGCCTCTTTGGACTACGATTAGCTGAGTTAGCGCCCTACTTAAATCCACATTACTCATCTCTAAAGCACTTGCTGTAATAGTCCCACGCCTGCTAGTTCCAGCTGCGCCAAAGATAGGATCGCCACTATTGGCAGTCTGGCTAAAGATATTTCCAGATCTACTCTCTAAGCCTTCGTTATTACTAAAGACTGCTAGGCTTACTTGTGCTAGTCCAAAGCTTCTACCATTGCTAAAGCTACCTATGATAGTACCAGCCTCATCGATTCTAGTACCTACTAGGTTACCAGCAGTATAGCCATCTTGGATTATATTATCAGTAGCGCTTGGGTTGTCGTTACTTCTTAGGCCATTAGAGTCACCGATTTTACCAAAGTTTAGCTCTATACCTTGTCCTGGTGCTGAGCCGTTATTTGCCGTAAATGATAAAGTAGTAGGTGTAAATCCTAGCAAGGTTCCATCATTATTAAATCTAGCTGAACCAGATACTACATTAGAAAATCCGCTACCATCAGTATTTAGTACACCTGGTTCTGGGACTTGGATTAGGACTGACCACTCGGTTCCATTTTCTGGACTGTAGCTTACCTTTCTCCACTCAAATTTAATCTCATGCTTCGACCCTAGGCTATCATATATCTCAGTGGTAGCTGCGTGGCTAGACATTGTTAGGTTGCTTGATACCTTTTCACCTGTACCTGTGGCTAGACTCCCACCAAGAGCCTTAAATACATCAGCTAGAGCTGAGTTTTCATTTACATTTTGAGCTGCATTACTATAGCCGCTTACTGCTATTTGCATAGCGTAGTCGTTGGTGTATGTGTCTGCATTTGCTGGTGTTTTCTTTTGACCATTGGTATCAGTGTAGGCATCTGCGCTATCTTTTACATCTGTGCCACCTTGTTGAGCTTGATTAACCGTAGTGTGTCCATCATTTTGGCCGTAGCTTGCATCACCAGCTGGATTTCTAAAGACAAATTGTCCTTTTTCATTTACAGTTACTTGCACACCATCATTTAAATTTATATCTCTATATGTGCCATTAGCATGAGAGCCATCTGCTTCTGGGGCAGGCAAATTATTTGCAGTATTGTTATTAAAGTTACCAATACCATCAGCATCTAGCGGAGAGTCCCACTCATCTTGAGCCATTTGCGCTAGCTTATCATCTGTTATTAGAGCTTTTAGGGCTTCTATTATATCATTTGCACTATTGTATTGATTACCAGCGTCAAGACCGATAGCGTCTATATCAGATATAATCTTACTTATAGATGCAACAGCTGATTCTGAAATTGGCTCAGATATTACGCCTTTACCTTTAAGGTTATTAAATATTGCTTGACCATCTGTTATACCGTCATTAAGTGCTGCTATAGCTGCTTCTAATTGTTGTTGATTATTTACAGGACCACCATTCCATCTATTTTCATTAATCCTAGCTATAACAGCATTTACAAAGTATGTAGCACCATTTACTGCATTTGAGACATTCTTACCAGCGTAGTTGACATACTCTCTAGCATCTGTTTGCATAGCACGCCTTAGATCCTCTGTAGTCTTTACCACTCTAGCAGCTCCGTCATTGTAGCTATGATCAGCAGTCTTTCCAGCGCCTGAAGAGTAGGTATACTTATAGGCTGTGATTACGCTAGTTGTCTGGATAGATGTGGTATCGCCTTCTAGTTTTTTAATCTTGATATTTTTAGTAGCATCGGTGGTGCCTTGGTTATTTGTATTTGTTAGCTGAATTCCTTTATCACCATTTAGCGTAGCTATAACTCCAGTTTGAGGCGTATAGTCATTTATCTTTTTGACTACTTCATCCATCTTAGTTAACTCAGTAGCTGGTATCTCTATACCGTTGATTGAGATATGTAGCTTATATTTGTTAGTGCCTTGCCCAGCATTATTTGGAAGTTCGCCAAATGTAGCCTTTGCATCAGCGTAGCTAACCCATATACCTTGGCCCTCTCTTAGGTTTAGCCCTTCACCTGAGCCGTTAAATACTACGCCTAGGTCTACGCCGGCTTCTTTTACTGCTACTTCTTTATTTGAGTTTATGTAGTAGGTGTTGTTGCTTAGGTCATTTGGATTCTTAGTTTCGCCATCTTCCCATAGACCATTACCATTAGCATCTAAAAAATCATTATAATGGTCTAGAGTATAGATAGGTGAGTTTTTAGCTCCGATGTTTGAGCCTGAGTTTAGATTGGCTATTATAGCTAGCTCACTAGTAGGATTAGCCTCCATAGCCATACCAGGTTCTATTATGATATTGCTTAATGGGCTAGTAGGATCGATGGTGCCGGTATCTTCGTTTCTCATCCAGCCTTGGACTACATAGCCGTTACGATCTACGAAATTACCTTGAGAGTCTAGGCTGAAGTCGCCATTTCTAGTATACATATAGGTCTTGCCACCATCAGCTGATACGACAAAAAACCCATCGCCTTGGATAGCCATATCGCTTTGTTTATCAGTAGTTTGGATTGTACCTTGTTTAAAGATTTTAGTAACTGTATTAACCGTGGAGCCTAGGCCAATTTGCATAGAGTTTTTACCACCTAGGTCGCCTTGTGGGGCGGTGGCTACCTTTTGAGTTTGGCTAAATAGATCAGCAAAACTCGCACGAGAGTATTTAAAGCCTACGGTATTTACATTGGCGATGTTGTTACCTTCGACATCCATCGCTACTTGGTGTGCCTGAAGACCAGTAACTCCAGACCATAATGCTCCCATCATAATTTATCCTTTGTGTTAGAATTTATTTTAATTTTGGCTTATTAAGCAAATAGCATTCCAAATTTTAATTTTTGAGGCATTTTGTGTAATGGCGTAAGATTGTTACGCCTATTTAATGATATGCCAAATTTAAATCATAAAAAAGATCTTAAAAAAATAGGATATAATTTTGCTGAGGGTTTGCCTTGTGGCATTACTAAATATAATAAAAAAGCAAATTTAAAACAAATTCCACAAAGCAAGGCTTTAGCCGTGGCTAGTTGCACCATAAAAATATAAAATCACCACAGCTTACTAGTATAATGCTTTTAATGGTGCTAGATTACTTCCAACCTAGTTCTTTATAGATTTTTTGTGCGTTTTCTAGCTCATTAGCAACTTTATTAAGCGATATGCTATCTTCTTTGAATTTGCCTAATGCTGCAATCTCTTTACTTGGTTTGGCATCTTTATTTACTGGGTATTCGTGGCTTGTAGATACTAAAATTTCTTGAGCCTCTTTGCTTAGCATAAATTCGATAAATTTAATTGCTGCGTCTTTGTTTTGGCTAGATTTTAAAAGGGCGATTCCACTGATATTAATATGCGTTCCACGGCCATCTTGATTAGGGAATATTACGCCTAGACTCTTGGCCGCTTCTTGATCGCTTTGATTTTTAGAATTTAGTAGCGTGATAATATAGTAGCTATTCATCACGCCTACTGCTCCAATTCCTTCATATACGCCACGAGCCTGTTCTCTATCACCGCCTTTTGGATCTCTAGCTAGGTTATTTAGAGTGCCTTTGGCCCACTCTTTGGCTTTATCTTCGCCATCATTTGCAATGATAGAAGCTAGTAAGGATCTATTAAATGAGACATTTGATGTTCGCATTAATAGCTTGCTTTTTAGCTCTGGCTTTGCTAAATCTTCGTAATTTTGGATTAGTTTTGGATCAATTGCCTTTTTGTCATAAACGATTACTCTAGCTCTTTTAGATAGCCCTATCCATTCATTATTTTCATCTTTTAAATTTGCTGGAACGATACTATCTATAATTTTAGATTTAGCTGGAGCAAGCTTGCCATCATTTTGTAATTTGGCAAATGTACTTACATCCATACCCATAAATAGATCAGCCTTAGAGTCTGGTGCGTTCATTTTAGCCATTTGCTCTTTATCTTTTATGATATTTATTTGAATTCCCGTTTGAAATTCAAACATATTAGCAAGTTTTGGATCTAGACCTTTGCCACTATATAAATTTATCTCATTAGCTAAAGCCATACAAGCAAAAGCCGCAGTTAAAAGTAATTTTTTCATCTATTTTTCCTTTTGTTGATTTGATTGTAAAATAGTAGCTAAGGAAGACTTATAATAATATTAATTATCAAAATTATGAGCAAAATTATAAATTCTTTTTTATTGATATAAAAAGTGATAATAGTTGTATTATGATTATTAGATTTAATAGAATGAAATTTGATTTATAAATATAAGAGGCGGAGCCTAAGCCCCGCCCTATCTAGCTTATAGATTAGTCAAGTACCTTATGATTATAAGGTTTATTGTTTTTATCCAGCTCTAAAAGCTTCGCATTTGGGCCATCATTGATATTATCATGTTCATAATATCTATCACCAGCTTTATGACCTTTAGCTGTGCTTTGGCGAGCGTCGTTTAGATCTACTTTGTAGCGAATTTCACCTGGATTTAACTTTTGGATATCTTCAAAACCTAAATTGCTAGTTTTAAAATCGCTAAATCCGTATTGTAGCGCTATTTCAGCTAGTTTAGTTTGACCCATTCTAGCCATTTCTAGCGCTTGAAGTAGCATTCTACTAGCTTCTCTTGGGCTGTGGAAACCAGTTGAGTTTTCAGCACCTACGAAGTCGCCTCTCATTTGGCCTTTTCTGTGTAGTTCTAAAACCTCTTTTAATACTGCAGAGATTTTTTTGTCATCTGCTTTTCCATCTGTTTGGAACTCAGGAAGCGCAGCTAATCTATCACGCATATTTTTGATATCGTTGATTAGGCTTACTGTAGCGTATTCTACTGATCTTAGGTCAAATGCGATCGATCTTTGGATATCTTGAATTTGCGCTTTTAAATACTCTTCGCTTTGAGTGTGGCAGCTTTTACAAGCAGCGTTAATATCTTTAAGCGGAGAAGTAACATTGTGATTTGTCACTTTGCTTGAGCCTTTTCTTACATATGGCATGTGACAATCAGCACAACTAACACCATTTGCTGCGTGAACTGAGCTTGAGTATAGCTCTGTTTCTGGGTGTTGGATTTTTAGCATTGGTGCTTTAGTAATTTTGTGAGCCCAATCTTGTGGGAATATAGAGCGAGTTACATTCTCGTCATAATACTCATCAAACATCTCAATTCTAAATGGTTTATTTTTGCCCCATTGTTTCCATGGGAATACTAGCTCGATACCAGCAACTTCAATTTCAGTAGCTTTGTTGCCATCTCTCCAGCTATCAAACTCATCATAAGTTTTTTGAGTGCCGTTCCACCATTTTTTATCTGTATCACTAGCGATTGATTCACCGATAGTTTTGACTTTTTCACCTGTTGGGCGGAAATAGTACTCAACATGGCATTGCGCACAAACTAAGCTTCTCATCTCACTTCTAGTAGCTTTCACACCTGTTACAGGATCTGGCTCATAGCCTCTCCATTTTGTTAAAGCGTTAATTAGAGCTGTACGAGTTACACGAAGTTCCATTGTATTTGGTACATGGCAATCAGCACAGGCAACACCCATTCTTTTACCACCATGAGGGCCGCTGTGTTCTGGGCTATTTTCTGTGATGCCTTCTAGAGCTGGTATATTTTTGACCATTGTCCAGTATTTAGCACTATTAAATGAAACCCATTTTTCACGAGGAGTATCACCCAAAGCAGCATTATTTTCTAGCCATTTTGTCCAACCACTATGGCAATTCATACAAGCAGCTGGCTGACCATTAAAAGCAGCAAAACCATGTGAATTTAAGAAATCTTTATTGTTTCTTGCTGTATCCATTTGATCTACTTGAATCCAGAAGTGGCCACGCTCTTCATTTGCGTCTATCGAAAATGGATATCCCGCCCATAAAATTGTAAGTTGCGGATATCTAATCAATTTAGAATAAGAGTGATTACCGCCAAATTCAGTCTCAAACGGTGCTTCGGTTTCGACTGTTTGATACATATCCATATGTTCAGGGAAATTTTTACCCCAGACATTAAAGCGTGGATCATCATCACTCATAGTCACCACATCTTTAGAGATTGCACCAGCCATATCAGGCTGAGCTTTTTTGCTTGAGATGTCTTTGTTAAATAAAACAAAGCCGATCAAAACAATAATGGCTAATATCGCCAAAAGAGCCTTTTTCATACTCTATATCCTTTCTGTGAAATTAAATTTACTTTGTTGCCAAAGTTCATAAATCAGCCTAAAATCCACGAGTGTGACCTACACTAGCGTGACATTTAACACAGCTTAGCTGCTCATTAGCATGATTTATCTTTGTTGTTGGATTTACCACTACTGATACCATTTGAGAGTGGCAGCGAACGCAGTTTGCTTGAACCATATTTTTACTCATTTTAGTTGCAGTGAAATTTTGCGGTAAATCATCTAGCTTAAAGGTAAATGCATAAGCGTGAGATACGCCACTTTGGGCTTTGGCTATCCATTTATCTACAAATTCATTAGGCAAATGGCAGTCATTACAGCTTGCTATTGGCTTGCCGTTTATCTCTCTTGAGTGGGCGCTTTTACGCCAACTAGCATATACATCATTCATTACATGGCAGTTATTACAAGCGGCACTATCATCGCTAAAATACGACATACCTTTAGCATTGTAAAAAGTATATCCAGCAGCTATGATAATGATGACTACAACAACTAAAAACCACATAAATGTAGAGTTTTTACTACTACTTTGCACTTTATCCTCCTTCCCCAAAAAGATAAAAATGTTAAATGAAATTGTAATGAAATTTAATTTGTTTGTCAATAAAAATAAACTTAAAGTCGATTTTACGATGGTTTGAAGGCTCAATATTTACATTTTTTCGTCTAAATTTAGTTTAATTTTAATTAATATATTTTTTATCTTATTTTATACAACGGCTTTGGTTTGCCACTTTTTGCTCTTCCAACGCCAAGAATTTGCAAATCCACGAAGCGCCTCATCAGCACAAAATCCAATCCAAACTCCCAAAATACCAAGCCCAAAATTAAAACATAAAATATATCCCACAGGCAACGAAACCCCAAACATAAACACCACTCCACTAAAAAAGCAAAATTTCGCATCGCCACTAGCACGAAGTGAATTTACCATTATAATATTAAATGTCCTTGCTACTTCAAGAAAAATTGATAGCGTAAATAGCGGTATCATCAGCTCTTTTAAGCTTGGATTTAAATTTAGTGCGTTCATTGTCTCATCTTGGGCTAAAAAGCTAGCAAATGCTACCAAAAATGACGCCAAAACGCTAACATACAAGGCTCGCCAAGTGTGTTTATATGCTATTTGTAGCTTTTTGGCACCGACTAATTTGCCAATTATAATCTCATTTGCCACACTGATTGCTTGACCTATCAACATTATAAATAGCGAAATTTGAAAATAGATAGTTTGGACGCTTAAATTCTCTTTGCCCAAACTAGCGACAAAACCAAATGCGATTGTGTATTGGACTATCCAAAGTAGATTCTCCCCAGCTGACCAGCCGCCGATTTTGATAATTTTGTTTATAACGGCTCTTTCAAGCTTGATAAATTCGCTAAATTTAGGTATAAATTTCAGTATATAAATGAGTATAAATATCAAAATAATTATAGCCACCACACGGCCGATTATAGTAGATAACCCCACACCAAAAAGCTCACTTTGAGTAAAATTCAATACATAATAATTGCCAATAAGTGTAACTCCATCCATCAAAATAGTAACAAACATAACGCTATAAGCTCTATTATAAACCCTAATTATCGACGCTAAAACTATCCCAACCGCATCAAAAAATAGGCAAATTCCAAGCATATATAGATAGATTGAGCTTTGAGCCATTAGCTCTTTTGGGACATTCATTAGCTCCAAAATCAACTCACCATGCCAAACTATCCCACAAGCACAAATTAAGCCTAAAATAGAGTTTAAAAATAGACTTTGATGGATGGCTTTGCGGGCTAAAATTTTATCTCTAGCGCCGATAGCTTGAGTTATAACCACCGAACAACCAATACTTAAAAAGGTAAAAATCGTGATAAAAATATCTAAAATTTGATTACCCGCACCCATAGCACCAACTAAGAAATTTGAGTGCGCTGCGACCATTAAGGTGTTGATAATAAGTGATAAATACCGCAAAAATAATTCAAAAAATATAGGCACGCTAAGGGCTTTTAAAGATAGTTGCTTAGAGGACATTTGACCGCCTAATTATAGGATTTTGAACCCATTATTTTATCAAATTTAATATAAAATATATTTTATTTATAACTTAAATTTATGATTATTTGATTGTAATATTAAATTTATTTTAGATATAATTCTGGCTCAAAATAACAGATATTTCCCAATCTTTACATAGCTTGGCACAGATACTAAAGATATCGATTATCAAAAAATCTATACAAAGTGGCTAGATGCTTGGATAGAAGATTACTAAATTAAAGGAGTTAAATGAAGCCAAAATACCATTTTTATAGCAACACACTATACGCATTAAGTGGCATAAAGGCAATGTGGCGTGGTGAGAAGTCATTTCGCATTGAGATATTTATAATTACTCCTTTATTTATAGCTATTTGGTTTTTGCCACTTAGTAGCATAGAGCAGATTATACTTGGAATGAGCTTGCTTTTTATCCTTGCGATGGAGTGCTTAAATAGCGCTATTGAGGCTTGTATAGATCTTGTTAGTCCTGATTTTCATCCACTAGCTAAGGTAGCCAAAGATTGTGGTAGTGCGGCTGTATTTATCTCTATTTGCACGGCTGTGCTAGCTTGGGGCGTGATACTTTTTGGGGCGGTGAGTAATGCTTAGAGATAGTGCCTATTGGGATGAGTTTTATAGCTTAGAACACGATGAAATTAAAGAGCCTAGCAAATTTGCTAAATTTATATTTAATAATTTTTTGCGCAATAAAAACAAAGCAAGCTTGATCGAATTTGGCTGTGGTAATGGTAGGGATTCTTTATACTTTAACGCTAAAGGTATTGATGTTGTAGCTATCGATGGTTCGCATATTGCTATTGAGAGTTTGCAAAAACAAAACCAAAAAGCTAGCTGGATTTGTGCTGATTTTACTGCGCCACTTAACCTAAAAGATAAATTTGATATATGCTATAGCCGTTTTACACTACATGCTATTGATGATATCGCTGAGCAAGGGCTGATAAAAAATGTCAAAAATTTACTTAAGTCTAGCGGTCTTTTTGTTGTAGAGGCTAGAAGTATAAATGATAGTAAATTTGGTATTGGCAAAGCCATTAGCAAGCGTGAGTTCATCAGCGATGGTCACTACCGACGATTTATAGACCAAGATATATTTAAAGCAAATTTAATCCAAAATGGCTTTAAAATTGTTGATATTGGTGAAAGTAGCGAGTTTGCTCCGACACCAGGGCAAAACTGTGTTTGTATTAGAGTCATTGCCACGCTATAAGTGCTTTTAATTCGTCCTTGGTTTTTAAATTTAATAGTCATTTGAGCTAAATCTTTTTGGCTCAAATGAGGCACTTTTTGATAGTATTGGTTTGATTGAATTTTTAGTAGAACCTGAGTATGCGCTTTATGATGAGTTAAGTCAAAATGAGTTGGCAAATACAAATTCTGGTTTTACTTCGCACGGAATTTTCTATCTTTATCCTATGATTGATATTTCTACTAGCACAGAGAGCTATCTAGCTAAGGCTCTACAAAAAACTAGATAAAGTCTCTATAGTTAAATTTAGTTTTGACTAAATTTAACTAAAATTATATAAATAGTAAATTTTAAAGTTAAAATTATTTTATTATATAGATGAAAATCAGCAAAAATAGATTGTAGCTTAATTAAGCACTCTTTAAGCGTGTTTAGAGATGAGTTATAAAACCAATGTTTGATATAAAAATATATTAATTCATTTTTTACAACATTTTTCTAAATTCCTTGACTTACACTTGGTGTAATGTTTTATAATTTTTGCTAAACTTTTAAAAAAAGGAAGCAAAATGAAAAAAATAATTCTAACTCTTGGCATTACCGCAGTGGCTTTTTCGCAAGATTTGCCATTTGAGCGTGGCGAGATAAATCCGTATAGCAAATATTTCACCGGCACTACTTATCTAAATACCTTTGATGATGCAGGGGGTGGCAGAAGTGCTAATGCTAGTTTAGTAACCTTCGAGCCTTGTTCTCGCACGCATTGGCATACACACGAAAAGGGCCAACTTCTAATCGTTCTAAGCGGTGAAGGTGTAGTGAAAATAGAGGGGCAAAAAGCCATAAAAGCTACGCCTGGCGCAATTATCAAAATAGATAGCGACGCTAAGCATTTTCACGCGGGTGGCAAAACCACGCAAATGGCACACATTTCAGTAATGGGTATGCCAAACAAAACTACTTGGCTAGAAAAAGTAAGCGACGAAGAGTATGAAAGTACTTTAAGAGAACTTCAATGAAAAAGATTTTAGCTGTTTTTGCGGTGTTTGGGGGTGTTTTGATGAGTGCAGATATAGAGGATACAACGCTTAAAGCGATATTTGAAAACTTTGAGAAAAGTAGTAAAAATGATACCATACAAGCCGGCCTAAGTCCTAGGCAAATTGAACTTAGCAACCTAGCTGTGATAATAGCATCGGGTTCAGTTAGACTATGGCAAGAAAGAGTAGAAAAAAGCGAGTTAAAGGCTGATGAGATAATGGAGCTTTTACGCCAAAGCACGGCGTATCTTGGTATGGCTAGGATTAGGGAATTTATCTTTGTTACAAGTGAAATTTATAAGCGTAAAGGGGTTAAAATCACAGATTTTGCCCTAGATAGTGATGAAAATAGACTTAAAAACGGGCAAAATTTACAAATAGAGCTTTTTGGCAGTGCTACTACGCAGAGTATGAGTGGCGACTACGCACAAATCGGCAGGTATTTAAGCCAAAATTGCTTTGGGGATTATTACACTAGAACTGAGATTTTAAGCCTAGACGAGCGTGAGATTATCACATTTTTCTTTTTGGCTGCGCAGGGCGATACCTCATCACAAATGAGAGCTCACGCAAAAGCTATTTTTCTTCAAGGCTTAAATAAAGAAAAATTAATCGCCCTAATCAACGCAAATATCGCTCTTATAGGCTATCCACGCTCACTAAATGCCACCACCGCTGTAATAGAGGCTAGCAAATAATGGCATACACAATCATAGAAGTCTCACAAAAAACAGGCGTAAGCCCACGTACTTTGCGTTATTGGTGTGATAATGGGCTTTTTCCTTTGATTGAGCATAGCCCTAGTGGTATTAGGTATTTTAGCAAGAGCGATATAGAGTGGGTAGAATGGGTTGTGCGTTTTCGTAAAATGGGTATGAGCGTTAAACGGCTTAGAGAGTATATAAATTTAGCTATCAAAGGCGATAGCACGCTAGAAATTCGCCTAGCGATGATAAAAGAAGAAAAAAGTAGAATTTTAAATGAGCTTGATGAGATAAAATCAGCACTTGATTGCGTGGATAAAAAAATCGAATTCTACGAAACTGCCATAAAAGCCAAAAGCGACCCACACGGCAAAGGGGGCAAAAAATGCGAGTGATTTTATCGCTTTTTTGGCTTTTTAGCTTTGTTTTAGGAGAGAAAATGGAGATTTTTGTTATTATAAATGAGCAAAAGTTAAAGGCTGTTTTGGCCGAAAATAGCCGGGCTTTGGCTCTATATAAAGAGCTAGAAAAAGGCGATATCATCATAAATGCTAGTGATTATGGTGGCTTTGAAAAAAGCGGCAAACTACCATCGCCGTTGCCACGAAATGATGAGCAAATCACAATGCAGCCTTGTGATATAATTCTTTATAGCGGTCAAACTTTCGTATTAGCCTACGATACGAACTCATGGCCCTTAACTCGCCTTGGCAAATTAGATGGCATAGGCAAAGATGAACTAAAAAAGCTACTAGGCACAAGCAGCGTGGAGATAAGGCTATCTTTAAAATGATATGAATTTTTTGGAATTCCAAAACTTCAAGGAATTCCAAAAATTTATCAAAAACTTATTTAATTCAACAAAATTTTACTAAATTTCTCAAAACCTCTTGACTTACACTTGGTGTAATGTTTTATAATTTTTCATATCTTTTTAAAGGGGTAAAAATGAGTGAAATCAAAAATAAAGATCGTAGAGATTTTCTAGCAAAAGCAGCCGTTGCTGGCGTAGCAATCGGTGCTGGTACAAATATTTTTGGCGCAGCAAACAAGCCAAATATCGCTTGTAAAGGTTGGGCGGCTTTTGATGAGAGTGGCGAGTTGAGGCCGTGGAGATTTGAGCGTAGAGCTGTTGGTGATGATGATATCTTAATAGAAGTGATGGCTACTAGTATCTGCCATAGTGATATACACACAGAGCTAGGACATTGGGGTAAGCAAATTTATCCACAAGTACCCGGTCATGAGATAGTAGGTCTCGTGCGTGAAGTGGGTAAAAATGTCAAAAACTTCAAAATCGGTGATAGAGCAGGTGTAGGCTGCATGGTGGATAACACTGATATCGCTACGGCTGGGCTTGAAGAGCAATATAGCAAAAATACGATTTTTACCTACGGGTATCCATATCCTAAAGAGCCAACTGGCATAAGTCAGGGCGGATATAGCGATTATTTTGTTGTAAATTCGCATTTTGCTATCCATATCCCAAATGAGCTTAGCTGGGATGAGGCCGCACCGCTAATGTGCGCTGGGATCACCACCTACTCACCTATAATGAAATATATGAAACAAGGCGACAATGTAGCGATCATCGGTATCGGCGGCCTAGGGCATCTTGGGATTAAAATCGCTATTGCCAAGGGTGCAAAAGTTACAGCCTTTACTACGACTGAGAGCAAAATCAAAGATATAGAGAGCTGGGGCGCAAAAGCCGTGCTAGTAAAAAGTAGCGATGATTTAACTCCGTTTAGGGCTAAATTTGATTTTGCGCTTAGCACTATTCCTTATGAATTTGAGATGGAGCCATATATTGCGATGGTTAAGCCTTTTGGTAGTTTCACTCTAGTTGGCATGCCTATAAATTTCAGCCAAAAAACCCAAACCTTAAATCTAGCTAGCACAAAAGTAAATTTAAATGCTAGTTTAATTGGCGGTATGAAAGAGACTGCGGAAATGGCTGAGTTTTGTGCTAAAGCTGGAGTTCGCCCAAATATAGTAAAAATCACTGGCGAACAGATAAATCAGGCTTGGCGTGATGTAGTAGCAAAAAGAGCTAGATATCGCTTCGTGATCGATCCAAAGAGCTTTTAAAGACTTAGAAAATGAGTAAAAAAGAACTTAATGCTAGACTTTTTGAACTTCTAAACTCTGGGGGCAAATTAAGCTCTAAAAGTGCTGAGTTTACTCTCATGTGCGAAATCAGCGCAAAAACTCGCAAACTCTGCGCTAAAATGAATAAAAAATGGCGCAGTGAAGAAAAAATAAGAGAATTTTTTGCCAAAATTACAAAAGAGCCTAAAAATGAAAGTTTGCGAGTGTTTTTGCCCTTTTATAGCGACTTTGGCAGAAATATTCACCTTGGCAAAAATGTATTTATAAATGGCGCTTGTCATTTCCAAGACCAAGGCGGAATTTATATAGGCGATAATACGCTAATAGGGCATGCTTGCGTGCTAGCTACGCTAAATCACGATTTGTTGCCAGAGCATAGGGGTGATTTACACATGGAGGCGATAAAAATCGGCGCAAATGTGTGGATAGGCTCAAATGCTACGATTTTAGGCGGCGTTAGCATAGGCGATGGTGCCGTGGTGGCTGCTGGGGCTGTGGTGAGCAAGGATGTGCCGCCTATGAGCATAGTAGCAGGCGTGCCAGCCAAACTCATAAAAACTATAAAGGAGCAAAAATGAAAGTATTAATGTTAGATGGTGGCAAAAATTTTGGTAGTAGCGGTGGCAGGCTAAGCACCCTGCTTTGTAATATAGCAGATGAGGAGCTAAAAGCCAAAGGACACGAGGTGCTACGCACAAGAATAGATGATGGCTATGATATAGAAACTGAGACAAAAAAGGTGCTGGGCGCGGATGCTATAATCTGGCAATATCCTGGCTGGTGGATGAGTGAGCCTTGGATAGTAAAAAAATACCTTGATGAAGTTTTCATGGCTGCAGCAGCAAGCCTGCTAAAAAGCGATGGCAGGCACGCAAGCGACCCTGAGCACGGATATGGCACAGGCGGGATAGCGGTGAATAAAAAATATATGATAAGCACCACTTGGAATGCGCCAATTACGGCCTTTAATGATAAAAATGAGTTTTTTGAAGGGCGTGGGTGCGATGGCGTAACCTTTGCTATGCATAAGGCAATGGAGTTTTGCGGCATGAAAGCGCTACCTAGTTTCATCTGTAATGATGTGGTAAAAAATCCAAAAGTGGATGAGTATGTAAATGCGTATAGAGCGCATATAAGAGCGAATTTTTAGTGAATTGATAGAGATTTTATAGATTAAATTTGCTAGGTTTAAAAAGGTTAGGGGGCTGAAATTTAAGGCTCTCTGGCTTAAAATTTTGTAATTTAAATTTTGCTTAAATAATTTGAATTTTATCTTGGATAAGGATGAGTTTATTAGGATTTAAAAACTACAAAACAATAAGCGATATTTAGTCCAAAGTCGCCTTATATTCGCATTTTTGGCATAGATTTTCTATCGCTTTTCCCTGTTTAAATCCATCTATTATAGCCTTAGCTTTGGGGGAATTTACTATCTCATTTAGGCTATTTTGGCCGATATTGCCTAAGTTTATCCTAGCGTTAGCATCTACGCAACAAGGCACCACGATTCCGCTACTTTTAATGCCGATTTGTGAGATTAGGCCGTGGCAATATTTACTTGGATTTTGCGAGTTTGGCTCTCTCCACTCAAAATACTCTTTAAAAACCAAAAATATCTTATAAGCTAGGCGAACTCTACTCTCATTACAACCGATTTTTACCCCAAAAAACTGCTCAAATTTAGCCTTAATCATCTCAAATTTAGGCTCATTTATCATATGTTTTTGGATTCTAAAATTGATAAAAATCTCACTTTTTATCTCTTTAATAAATTGACAAAAAGCTAGTAAATCATCTATATAATCTTGGTTAAATTTGGCATTTTTATCCACAAAGGCACTTAGAGAAAATGAAATTTGATGAGCCTTACTAAGTGCGCTAAAATCATGCTTTTTAAGGTATTTGCCCGTTGTGACTAGATCTATTTTAAAGCCATTATCATAAGCTAAGCTTAGATATTGATATAGATTTAAATTCGCTAGTGGATCGCCTAAAAGATGAAGGCAAATCGCCCTTGTCTTGCCCCTTATCTGTGACAAAATCCGCTCATAAAGCCCCAAATCCATAGAGCCAAATTTAGCTATATTGACAGATGGACAAAAGCTACACTCGCACCCACAAACATCGCTAATTTCTATATAAACTTTTTGAAATTTACCCACGCCAATCCTAGATAAAATATTTTGCAGCTTCACTCTTATCGCATTTTGTAGCTTCTATAATCTTATCACCTATTTTGGCTTTATACACTACATTTGGTTCGCTTTTGCAATAACTAATTGCTAATTTTGCAGCCAAAGCTCTATCTAAATCACTTGCATTTTTATCTATAAAACTATGCGCTCCTATAATTCCATCATAATTTATACTATCCATCTTTTGAAGTTTTAAAGCTTCAAGCTTTTCATTATCATTTTGATCCCTACCAATTATCATTTTAGCACCATCTGGTAGCCTTAAATGCCTGCCATATCTTAGGCTTTGAAGGTCGTCTTCGCCCATATTTTTATCATATTTGATAAAATCCCTAATTCTATTACTAAAGCCCTCCATCGTATATGGACAGCCTCCACCAGGGCTTTCAAACTCATCAAATCCAAACTCTTTAGCCAAATTTAGCTGAGCGTTTCTACCACGACCATTTAATCCTAGCAATTTTTCTCTATCTACCCAGCCTTCACGCTCTGGCATTGTCGGCTTTAAAAGCTTAGCGCATAATGGTCTAAGCACTATATCATCTTTATCATCGGCTAGATTTTTGACATGTACCATCGCATCATTTCGCTGACTCATCGGTCTTTGGCCTACGACTTCTCCACTAATTACAAAACTAGCGTTATAATCATCAAGCATAGAAATAGCCGTTCTAAACATAAACCCATGGCAATCAATACATGGATTAAACTGCTTCCCGTATCCAAATTTAGGATTAAATAGCACATCTTGGAGATATTTACTACGCACATTTACACTCTCAAAACTAGCTCCAGCCATAGCTGCTCTTTTGGCTAGAGTTTCATTTTTAGCTGGGTCTGAGCCAAATCCTATATCTATATTTAGAGCATGAACCTCAATACCTTGCATTGTAATTAATTTTATAGCTAGCATACTATCAAGCCCGCCGCTAAATAGTGCTAAACACTTTCTTTTCATCTTTTTCCTTTTAATATTGATATTCTTTTTTTACACTCGATAATCTCTTCGATACTAAGCCCGCCACTCTTTAAAAGCCCTTCATAATACCTAATAGCAAGTGGTCTAATAGCATTATGAAGCTCATTTACACTTTTATACTCTTCTAAATTTTGGCTTAACTCTAGCTCTCTTATATGCTCATTATTTTGGCTTTGTGAGCCTGTAACTGCTCTATATGTAGCCTTATCTTTAAAAATTTCAACCCCATAATACTGCTCTACAATCTGACAATACTCAGGATTTTTAAGCATATTTTTTAAAATTGATAGCTCTGCTATATCCTTTTTTTCTATAACTGGAAGATTTTGAATTTGAGTATTTGTTTGAGTTTTTGCTAAATTTGAATTATCTCTTCTTTTTTCAATCTTACTTAGTCTAAATGAGCCCGGATCGATCCTTAAAAGTGTAGATACTAAAGGCACATACGCATCAGCTACAATTGGATTTAAACCAAAGCTAAACTCTTGAATAGCTTTTAGTGATTTTGCTATCTCTATTGGGGTTTTGGGATTTAAATTTTTTACAAGTTGAGTTATATAAAACTCCCCAAGCTCCATTCCACCTTTTAATATCTCTTTTAGCTCCATCTCCCTGCCACTTGCTACTAGTTCGGCTGGATCCTTGCCACCACTAATTAATACTACCTTACCATCTATTTGATGCTCCATAAGTAGCCTTGCACTCTTAAAGGCTGCATTAATTCCAGCACTATCACTATCAAAACTTAGAGTTACTTTGATATCTCCACGCTGTATTAAAGGTATATGCTTTTGAGTTAGAGCCGTGCCAAGGACTGCTACAGCGTTATTTACCCCAGCAGCATGTAGCATAATGCAATCCATATAACCCTCACAAATTACAATAGAATGTGATCTATATATTTCATTCTTAGCTTTATCATAGCCATAAAATATCTTAGATTTATCAAAAATTTGGCTTTGTGGGCTATTGATATATTTGGCCGGATTATCGCTAATGGTGCGACCGCCAAAGCCTACTAAACTCCCAAGATGATTATATATAGGAAATGTTATGCGATTGATAAAACTAGCGTAATATCCACTCTCATTTTGTTTTATAGCGCCTACTTCTAAGGCCTCTTTTGGCTCGATATTTTCATTTTGAAGTAAATTTAGTGTATTTTGCGAAGATGCCGCCCAGCCAAGCTCCCATTTTTCTATGATAGAATCAGTGATGGAGCGACTTTTTAGATAGTTTAGAGCTTCAGGATTTTTATACAAAAGCGTCTTATAATGCAAATTTAAATTCTCTAAAATTTTCTTATCTATCTTTGATTCATTTTTGCTGCTTGTATATTCTAATGCGACATTATATATGCTTGCTAATTTTTCAATAGCTTCAACATATCCTAATTTTTCATACTCCATTACAAACTTAATCGCATCTCCACCGGCCTTACATGAAAAGCAATGATATATCCCTTTGCTAGGACTTATAGACATTGATGGATGCTTGTCATTATGAAATGGACAGACACATACAAAATTTGCACCAGATTTTTTAAGCGGTATATAACTGCCTACAACATCAGCAATATCAACTATATTTTTTAAATTTTCTATACTATTTTTAGATATCATAAGCGAGATTATACATTGATTTAGCTATAATCGCCATTAAATTTAGCAAGGTAGTTTGGTTTGGACTTTTTTTTCATTGAGTATAGAGATCCTATTTTTGGACTTATTGTGCTTTTTAGCGTGCTTCTTTTGGTAGCTATTTTTAGCTATTTTTGGGGAGTTTTTTCGCTTAAAGATCAAAAAAATAGCATAGATAAATTTGTCAATAAATTTCAATCTCAAAGCAATCTAGACCAAAAATATCAAGATATGCTAATTCGCCTTGATATTGATTCAGGCTCACTTAATGCACTTGCTGGAATTTTTGCTAGAAGCGGAGAGTTTAATAAAGCTATAGCCATTTATCTAATCGCCCTTCAAAAAGCAATCACAAAATCTCAAAAAGAGTTAATATTTTTAAATTTAGGCAAGGCCTATTTAAAAGCTGGATTTATGCAGCGCTCTATAGAAGTATTTTTAGAAGCTATTAAGATTAGTCCTAAAAATATTGATGCGCTTAGCCACCTTGGGCTTGGATTTGAAAAGCTTAGATTGCACGATAAGAGCCTAGAAGTGCTTGATGTATTACAAGAACAAGGCGTAGATGTCGCCCAGGAGATTGCCTATACAAAGGCGCTAAAGCTTAAAAATAGCCAAATGGAATTTGAAGAAAAAGTTGCTAAAATGGCTAAATTTGCTAATGATTTTAAGCTAGTTAGTCGTATGATTTTAGAGCTTTTTATCATAAATGGCAAGGATGTAAATTTAATAAATATAAAGCCAGATTTAGCTCACTGCCTAGATATTTTGTATCTAAATGATGGAGTTTTAGATGATGATGAGTATAAAGAACTTTATAGCGCTAAGGGGTTAAATAACGCTCAAATAACTGATTTTAATCTAAATCTTTTAAAGGTCGCTAGGGATAATAACCTTAATGCTACTTTAAGTTTTAGCTATATCTGTAAGGAGTGTAAAGGCTCATATCCTCTATTTTTTTATCGGTGTAATCACTGCGCTAGGCTAGGAAGTTGTGCTATTATCCCAAATGTTATAAAGGAGAGCGATGAAAATAGTATCTCTTTTTAGCGATGGTAGTTGCTTAAATAACCCTGGAAATGGCGGCTGGGCCTATATCTTAGAGTATGAAAAATATACCAAAAATGATAGCGGAGCAGTGCTAGATACCACGAATAACCAAATGGAGCTTTTGGCCATCATCAATGGCTTAAAAGCCCTAAAAGAGCCTTGTATTGTCAATCTCTACACCGATAGTAGCTACGCTGCAAATGGGATTAACTCTTGGCTAGATGGATGGAAAAAGAAGAGCTTTAAAAATGTTAAAAATATAGAGCTTTGGCAAGAGATAGATAGATTAACTCAAATTCACAAAGTCAAAGCCCACTGGATCAAGGCCCACGCCGGCCATCCACAAAATGAGTTATGTGACAAACTAGCCAAAGATGCAGCGATGAAGCTTACAAAGGATTAAAAAGGATTATTATGGATAAATTAACAGAGATTCAAAAGCTTTTAAAATATAAATTTAAAAATATAAATTTGCTCAAAGAGGCCATAACTCACAAAAGTATCAAAAGCTCTATCAATAACGAACGGCTTGAGTTTTTAGGTGATGCGGTGCTAGACTTGATAGTAGGTGAGTATCTATATCACAAATTTAAAGGTAAAAAAGAGGGCGACCTAAGCAAATTAAGAGCCTCACTAGTCAATGAAGATAGCCTTGCTAAGATAGCCAAAGAGCTAAGACTTGGCGAGTTTTTATATCTTTCAACCGCCGAAGAGAATAACGGAGGCAGAGAGAAACAAAGCTTAATAAGCGATGCTTTAGAAGCCTTGATGGGGGCTATATATTTAGAGAGTGGATTAGAAAAAGTGAAGAGCATATTTATAGCTTTATTAGAAGCAAATTTCCCCGATATCAGCTTAAATCTAACTAAAGATTACAAAACAACTCTTCAAGAGCTCACTCAAGCCAAGATAGGCTTAGCACCAAAATATGAGCTAATAAGCTCAAGTGGGCCAGATCATAAAAAGAGCTTTGAAATGGCGGTGATATTAGAGGGCAAAGAGATCGCAAGAGCCATAGGAAATAGCAAAAAATCAGCCGAGCAGGCTTGTGCTTTAAAGGCTTTAGAGATATTAAATTCAATGAAAGGATAGTTATTGAATACATTTGGGACTAAATTTAGATTAAGCACATTTGGCGAAAGTCACGGCGTAGCTATAGGTGGGGTTATAGATGGAATTCCGGCCGGTATTAAAGTCGATATGAGCTTTATCCAAAGTGAGCTTGATAGGCGTCGCCCCGGTGGCAAATATGCCACTTCAAGAAAAGAGAGTGATAAGATAGAGATTTTAAGCGGAATTTATGATGGTTTTACCACCGGTTGTCCTATTGGCTTTATAGTGGCTAATACCTCTCAACACTCCAAAGATTATGATAATATCAAAGATCTATTTCGCCCAGGGCATGCTGATTATACATATTTTGCTAAATTTGGGATTAGAGATCATAGGGGTGGTGGTAGAAGTAGCGCTAGAGAGAGTGTAGCAAGGGTTGCTGGTGGAGCGTTTGCGGGGTTGCTTTTAAGAGAATTTGATATAGATATCCAAAGTTGCGTAAGGCAAATTGGCGATATAAAAGCTGATAAAATCGACTTTGAATTTGCGAATTCTAGTGAGATTTTTTGGGCTGATGAATCCACAGAAGAGAGTGCTAAAGAGCTAATACTAAATACCAAAAACTCAAATGATAGCCTTGGGGCTAGTGTTTTAACTATCATCAAAAACGCCCCTGCTGGACTAGGCGAAGTGCTATATAATAAGCTTGATGCTGCTTTAGCTAGTGCTATGATGGGGATAAATGGAGTAAAGGGTGTAGAGATAGGAGATGGGATAAGCGTGGCTAATATGCTTGGAAGTCAAAATAATGATTACATGGATAAAAGCGGCTTTATAACCAATCATTGTGGCGGGATTTTAGGCGGTATTAGCAATGGAAGCGATATTGTGATTAAGAGCTATTTTAAGCCAACGCCAAGTATTTTTAAGGCTCAACCAACTCTAAATTTAAATGGTGATGAGACGATATGCCAGCTGCGTGGCAGACATGATCCATGTATTGGAGTGCGTGGAAGCGTGGTAGCTACGGCAATGGCAAGGCTAGTTATAGCTGATATGTTGCTTTTAAACGCAACTTCAAATTTAAATAATTTAAAAAGGATATATAAATGAGTAAGGATTTTAGGGGGGGGGTAATGCGATATTGTGATTTTTGTGTTATGCCTGATAGCAGACCGGGGATTAAATTTACTACCTTAGATGATGGAAGACTCAAATGTAGTGCGTGTATAAATCACGAAAATAAGAAAAATATCGATTACAAATCTAGATTTAAAGAGCTTGAAGCTTTATGCGATAAGCACAGAGGGCGAAATGGCAAAAATGACTATGACTGCGCTATCGCCGTAAGTGGCGGTAAGGATAGCCACTTTCAAGTCCATATAATGAAAGAGGTTTTAGGGATGAATCCTGTGCTTTTTAGCGTTGAGGATAACTTCACAATGACAAAAGCTGGTAAGAGTAATTTAAGAAATTTAAGCGAAGAATTTGGTTGTCATATAATATCTCTAAAACCAAATATCAAAACCCAAAAAGCCCTAATGCTCTACACATTTGAAAAATACGGCAAACCAACATGGTATATAGATCGCCTTATATATAGTTATCCATTTGCCATGGCGGCGAAATTTAATACTCCGCTTTTGGTATATGGCGAAAATGTTAGCTACGAGTATGGCGGTAGCGACGCAGTAGAGACTCCAAGCGCTAAAGATATATTTTTAAATGGCGTAGCAAGCGATATTGATTTAAGTGGCGTAGATATAGACCTTAAAGATCTACAATTATTTTATGACCCAAATAGCTCAAATTTAGATATAGATAGCCTTGAACCTATATATTTAAGCTATTTTATCAAGTGGAATTCATACTCTAATTATATCTTTGCTAAAAGCAGAGGCTTTAGCGATTTAAAGAGCGAATGGGATAGAGCTCACACTGTAGAGGATTTCGATCAAGTAGATAGCGTAGCATATATCGTCCATGCTTGGATGAAATATCCTAAATTTGGCCACGCCATGGCTACTGACTACGCTGCTAGGTTTGTTAGATATGGACTGATGAGTAGAGATAAAGCAATCGAGCTAGTCAAAGAGAGAGACCACGCACTAGACCCTAGATGCGTGGAGGATTTTTGTAATTTTATAGGCATTAGCAAATCCAAATTTTGGCAAATTATAGAAAAACACTATAACAAAGATATATTTGCTAAAAATGAATTTGGCGAGTATAAACTAAAATATGGGATAAGTTAAATTTGAATTTAATCTATATTTTTATAATTTCACTTTAATTTAAAGGGCAAAGATGAAACATATCAAAAGATTAAAAGATATAAGCATAGCTAGCGGTGTGGGCGCTATAATAGCATTTGGTTTAGCAGGATGTGGCGAGTCTGATAGCACAAACACAGCCCAAACTATCCAAAAACAAGGCGCAACCGTATTTATAGAAAAAACAAGCGATGGAAGCTATAAAATAGCAGATGAATTCCCAAGTAATGATACTAGAGTATTTTTACGAGAGAGCGATGCCAATGGCGTAATGAGTGAAAGATTATTAAGCCAAGCTGAAATAGACAGACTTCTTCAAGAAGAAAACGCCAAAATAGACGCCGGCACAAGTGGTCTGACAAACTCAAATTTAAGTAGCGGAAATGGTGGCTTAGGTCTAGGCGAAGCGATCCTAGCTAGCGCAGCAGGTGCGATCATAGGTAGTTGGATCGGCTCAAAACTCTTTAATAACCCAACCTACCAAAACTCACGCCAAGGCGCATACAGCAACCCAAGCACATACAACAGAAGTGTAAATAGCTTTAACAAAGCCTCCACCGCAACTTCTGCTACAAAAGCCGGTAGCAACGCTAGAAGCGGATTTTTTGGTGGCGGAAGCGGAAGTGGCTCAACCCAAGCCACTGGCGGTTGATATTTTGGTCTAAAATTTGCTTGTGTTGTGCAAATTCACAATACAAGGCTAAAATATGACAATAGACAATGAACTAACCACAAAATTAATAAAAATAGCCACAAATCAAGCCAAATTTGATGAAAGCGGCAAATTTGATGAAATTTTACAAAATTTACAAGAGATAAAAAACAACTCTAGCGATATAAACTCAGCCATCTCAAATGCCACCAAAGAGGCAAATAATGACGCCAAACTCTTTGCTACATTTGACTTTATGCAAGCGATGAATCAGCTATTATATGGAAATTTAGATGATAATGAACGGTCAAAACTACTAGCTAAAATGGAAAAAATCGCAAAAAGCGTTTAATATAGCCCAAATTTACCGCTAATAAGCAAAGAAATTTAGTGATTTTGCCGCTATTGATTTAAGCTAATCACTTATAAAGATTGCTAAATTTTGGTAAATAATAGATAATAATTTATCAAATTTTTAGTAAATATTAAATGATAAATTGTTACAATTTATAAATTTATATTTAAATATGGAGATAAAAATGAAATTAGTCAAACTAAGCTTATTTGCTATTATAAGCGTAGCTACCATCTCAAGCGTATCAAACGCTAAGACACTTGAAGAGACTATTAAAAATATAGATATATCAGGGTATTCAAGATATAGGTATGATATCTATGATAGTGAATATGATATTCTTGATATTAATAGGCATAGATTTACATCTGAAATAAATGTTCAATCTACTTTAGATGATAACTTCTTTGGCGTTATCGGCTTTAGATATGATAGCGGTGATAACTCTGGCCAAAATTATAACGCTGCTACCCAGGTAGGGACAAAGGATACAGGCTTTAGCTATGATAATTATGGTCAAACATTCAATGTTCGCCAATTCTATCTAGGATACAAAGCTGGCAACACTACTATCACAGCTGGTCGCCAAGTGCTAGGCACATTCTTTACTGATGATATGGTAGGTACTGGTATTAAAGTGCTTAATAACGATATTAACGGGCTTACTTTAACTGGTATGGCATTTGATAACCTTCAAAATGATAGTGATATTCTAACAAATTATTTTTTAATCGGCAAGAAAAACTACAAGCAACCAGAATATGTAACCGATAGAAATCTCTATAGTGTAGCTGCTATTGGCTCATATGATCTAGTTAGCTTCCAACTATGGTATGCCGCTATTGATAGCGTAGCTCAACTATATGCTACTGATTTACTAATAGGAACAAATATAGCTGATATAGACCTAAGCTTGCAAGCTCAATATGCCACTTCAAGTATGTGGGCAGAAAATTTTGGTTTAAAAGGGGTGCCTTTAGATGATGCTAAATTTGCAGCTATAGAAGCTGGCGCTAAAGCTTTTGGCTTTGATGCGAATGCTGGTTATGTATGGTTTGATACAGATAAAGTGTCGTTAATCTCATTTGAAGACCAAGGTAGTTTTATAGACGCTGGTGAAGATATACTAGAATACTCTTTCATAACTGGCGAAGGTAAACATTGGTTTTTAAAAGCTGGCTATACATTTGCTAACAAAGTAAGAGTAGGTGCTGATTATGTATCTGGCGAAGTAACACACAAACTAAACAACTCAACTACCAATAAGTATGAAACCGTAGCTAGAGTGGATTATAAATATAGCAAAAAGCTAAATTTTAAAGCTTGGTATTCATATATTAATAGAGACTCAGATCCAGGAGATTATAAACATTTAAGATTTGAGGCTAGATATAATTTTTAATTTTATAGCAAAGCCCCACATGCACAAAACCAGCGAATGCGACCCCTTTAGGGGTGGTTTCCTTGAGTGGGTGACCCATATTTCTTACTTCGCAGCTGAGCTAAGCCCAGCTTTGCGACAAAATTTTCACAATAGGCGTTTTATCTTATAGATGAAACGACGGCGAAAATTTTGGGTACGCACGGACTTAACAACCTTTCAAAACTCTAATAAGTGTAAAAATAAATTTGTTTTACTTCTTAGTCAAGCTAATTAATGGTGAAATTTGGTCTAAAATTTGCTTATATTGCCTAAATTCACAATCACAAGGTAAAAATATGACAATAGACAATGAGCTAACCACAAAATTAATAAAAATAGCCACAAATCAAGCCAAATTTGATGAAAGTGGCAAATTTGATGAAATTTTACAAAATTTAGAAGGGATAAAAAACAACTCTAGCGATCTAAACTCAGCGATCTCAAATGCCACCAAAGAGGCAAATAATGACGCCAAACTCTTTGCTACATTTGACTTTATGCAAGCGATGAATCAGCTATTATATGGAAATGTAGATGATAATGAACGATCAAAACTACTAGTTAAGATGAAAAAAATCGCCCAAAGTGTTTAATAGTTTAAAATCTATTTTCTAAATTTATCACTATCAGATGAACAAAGCGGCGATTTATAGCATTAAATTAAATTAAAAAATTATCTTATCTTTTCATACTCAATCACGCTAATTATCCCATTTTCGATCCCCTTATGACAAGCTGCGCAATTTGCTTTGGATTTGATATCGCTCTTTAAAAAGATTTTTTCATCTATTTTTCTATGCTTTTTTATCCAATATGGATTTTGAGTGATGGCGATATTTTGGTCGTTTTGAGCATATTTTAGTATATTAAATGCTGTTTTATTGCCTTTTTGTTCAGCTGAGTTGGATATTAGGAAATTTAATATCTCTTTGTTTGTCTCTTCATCTACACTAGCATCATCACCAAAGTGATCTTCTAAATTTGCCATCATAATTTCCCATGATTTTTTAGGCAACAAAAATGGTGCATAGATCATATGGCAGCTACCGCACTCTTTGGCAAATACAGCATTTTGCGCGCTATAATCTACCTTTAAAGCGTGAGATTTTAATATAAAATTATCTTTATTAAAGATATATAAAAATATTGCGATAATAGCTAAAATCCAGATAAAACAAAATATTTTTTGAGCTAAATTTGCCCTTATACTCTCATCATTTTGAGTGAGCTTATAGCCTGTTATCATAGAATTTACAGAATCATTTTTGTGTATAAATTTATCTATCAAAGCCCCACAAATATGGATAATTGCTACAAACAAAAGGGTATTTGCTGATAATTCGTGGATGGATTTTGTAAATTCAAATTTCGCATAACTATCATATAAAAACGCAAAAATTCCGCTATTTTTATCTAGGCCATAAAGCACCAATCCAGAGAGCACACAGACAAATCCAAGGGCCAATATAATGATAATTGCTATACTTGAAGCGGGATTATGACCGATAAATCTCTCTTTTTTACCCAAAAATGAGCCAAAATAGCCAATTAATCCTTGGAATTTAAAATCGCTAAATTTAGAGTATTTTGTCCCTACAAATCCCCAAACTATCCTAAATACGATCGCCACACCAAATATCACACCAAAAGCAGCGTGAAAATACACCAAATCATCAAATTCGCTAAACACATAAGCAAGAGCAAAGCTAAGTATCAAGGCAAGATGAGAAAATCTCGCCGCAAAACTCCAAATATAGCTTTTAATCACGCCAAACCCCATAATTTGGTATATTCACGCTATCATCGCCGTAGATGCCTTGATCGGCCTTTTTGTGACAGGCGGTGCAGTTAGATAGAGTTTTGACCTCTTTTTGCGTTATCATCCATTTTTCTATCTTTCTATGCTTTTTGATATGATATGGAATTTCAGTTATTGACTTGTATAAAACGCCGTTTTCTAGGGAATTTGTGATTTTCGCACTTCTTTTATAGTTCATCGCATTTTGGCTAGCATTTGCCAAAAGATAGCTAAGAATGCTTTTATTTGTTTCATCATCAATGCTCGCATCGCTCCCATAGTGGTTTTCTAAATTTTGCATTATAAACTCCCACGACTGGGTCGGTAAAAGTCCAGGCTGATAGCCGTAATGACAGGTGGCACACTCTTTTTTATATAGCTCATTATCAACCGGCCTTACATCTAGCCCCTTTGCTTCTAAGCTTAAAATCGCTACAAATACAAATAGTAAAAATCTCATTTTTTATCCTTTATTGTTTGATTAGATAGTATAAGACATCGCCCTTTTCTATGGCGGTTCCCTCTCTTAAATAGACATCTTTGAAATTTCTTTTTAACCATTTTTTCACCTCTTTGACATCGCTTAGCCTAGATGGATTAACACTTGGCGAGAGAGGTGGGATAATTTTGTTAGTGAATATATTGGTAGCTTCTTTTTTGAGGTCGTTACCATGGCAACTTTGGCAAGAAAGCTCTTGAGAATTTTTGCCTATATGCTTGGTTGTGAAGATTTTCTCACCCCTTAAAGCATCAAAATCTTTAAAATTTGGATCTAGCTTTAGAGCCTCGGATTTTAACTCTGTTATATACTCACTCATAGGTGCATTAAACGAAGTAGCATTGAGCGCATAAGCACACAGACAGACTAGGGCTAATTTTTTCATAATTTCTCCTTAAAATAATAAGGGAATATTATAAGTCTAAATTGTTTAGCAGTTGTTAAATTTAAATTTATTTTTATAAAATTAGCTAAAAAATATTTATAATATTGCTATTAAACTCATTTTTTGGTGATTTCATATGAAATTTCAGATTATACCACAGAGATTGGCCTATGGCTTTAAAGAATAGATAATAAATTATTTTGATTTGTAATGCGATATTGATTTTTACGATGATATAGTTATATCTGAAATTCACCTTGATTTCTTGCTAAATTTAAGTTTTATTGTGCTAGAATTTTTTATTTTTTAAGGTTTTAGTATGCTTGGAGTGTTTAAAAATCTTGCATTTTGGGTTGTTTTAGCAATAGTGCTTGGTATTTTCGTAGGTTATTTTTTTCCGCAAATTGGCATTGATAGTAAATTTGGAATTGACTATTTTATCATGATTTTAAAGTGGATGGTAGGGCCCATTATCTTTCTTACTATTATTGCTGGCATTGTGGGTTTAGAGAGCTTGAAAGACCTTGGAAGTATAGGTTTAAAGGGCTTTATATACTTTGAAGTAGTTAGCACGGTGGCTTTGGCTGTTGGTATTTTAGGTTCGCTATTATTAGAGCCTGGCGTAGGAATGCATTTAGATGCTAACTCCTTTGATCCTAGTAGCGTAGAGAAATTCTCTGGGGTCTCAAAAGATGTAGGCTCGATCTGGTCGATACTAGCAAACGCAGTGCCAAAAACTCCGCTTTTTGCCTATGATGATTTAAGTACGCTTAGCGGATTTGGCTTTGTTTTAGGTGTGTTTAAAAACGCCCTTTTAGCCCTAAGTATCGTTATCACCCCATTTATCAAAGCTAATACACTTCAAGTGCTTTTCATGGCTTTAATTTCAGCAATTGCGTTAAGCTTCGCACCAAAGAAAATTAAAGATTTTTTCATAAAACCTATTGAAAAAGCCCAACACTGGGTGCTAAAAATTCTTAGTATTTTTATGTGGCTTAGCCCTTTAGCGGCGTATTGTGCGATGGCCTATCTCATCGGTAAATTTGGGATTGAGAGTCTCATTGGTATGCTAAGTCTGCTTGGGACTATGCTAGTATCGTGTTTGATATTTATCTTTGTTGTGCTTGGCGTGATTTGCTACTTAGCTAAGGTAAATATATTTAAATTTATGCGCTTTATCGCAAAAGAAGTGCTAGTTGTCTTCGCTACTAGCTCAAGCGAAGTCGCCTTAGCTCCACTTATGAAAAAGCTAGAAAGTGCCGGAATTCACAAAGGCTGCGTCGGCGTAATCACCCCTTTTGGCTACTCTTTTAACCTAGATTGTACAAATATTTATCTATCATCTTGCGTTATATTTTTGGCTCAAGCTTTTGATATAGAGCTTAGTTTTTCACATTTGCTTAGTATTTTACTAATTTTGATGGTTACTAGTAAAGGCGCTGTGGGCGTAACGGGATCTGGATTTGTGGTGTTAGCCGGGACGCTTGGTTCTATGCATGATGTCATACCTGTGGTGACTGTGACGGTGCTACTTGGGGTTGATAAATTTATGAGTGAGATGCGTGCGGTGGGAAATCTCTGTGGCAACGCAGTCGCTTGTCTAATCGTAGGAATCTGGGATAAAAAAATTGATAGAAATAAGTTTAATTATGCTATAAATCACCCTGATGAGTTTGACTTTGAGAGACTTGAGATAAAAAAGAGAGCCTAAATTTAGCAAAATTAAATATTATTATCTAAATTCAGTAAAATTTATATAAAATTTAGATTTAATATAAAAATAAGTAAAATATTTGATTGTTGCTACAAATTACCACACTTTTCAAGCTCCTTACAATGATAAAAAACTATAGTAAAATCATTTATAAAATATAGCTCAAATTTAATTTATTAAAATATAATAAGCATTTAAAATCAATCTATTAAAAGGACAAAAGTGAAGCTTAAAAAAATTAAACCACTTGATAATGGATATTTAGAGAGTATCGGATTTGGCTGGCATACCGATCTTGATGGTAGCAGATATATATCTAATGAGCTAGTAAGCATAACCCAAGATGAAGCCGAGGCCTTTTATGAAGCGACAAATGAGCTATATGATATGTATGTAGCGGCTGCTGAGTATGTTATTAATAATGATCTATTCCATGAGCTTGGGATTCCATTTAATCTAGTTGATACTATTAAAGCTAGCTGGGAAAATGATGTTCATTGGCATATTTATGGTAGATTTGATTTAGCTGGTGGCATAGATGGTAAGCCTATTAAATTAATTGAATTTAACGCCGATACGCCTACGAGTCTTTTTGAAACAGCAATAATACAATGGGCAATGCTTAAATTTAACAATCTTGATGAAGCAGCTCAGTTTAATGATGTATATGAGGCTTTAGTAGAGAATTTCAAACGCCTTGTAACGCTTCAAGAAGATACTAGCAGATTTGATGAGTATTATGAGGGTTGGAAAATTCTCTTTAGCTCTATAGCTGGAAGTGTTGAAGATGAAAATACTACAAGATTGCTAGAATCTGCAGCTAGAGATGCTGGATTTGAGTGTGATTTTGCCTTTGTTGATGAGGTGAGCTTTGATGATGAAAATGGGATATTTTGGAATGAGCAAAACTGGGAGTATTGGTTTAAACTAATTCCATGGGAGATGATTGCTATTGATGAGAGCGACCTAGCACTAATCATAAAAAACATAATCAAAAACCAAAAAGCCATAATCTTAAATCCAGCCTATACTTTATTATTTCAAAGTAAAGGAATTATGAAAATTCTATGGGATTTATATCCTAATCATCCGCTACTTCTAGAATCAAGCTTTGAGCCATTAAAGGGTAAAAAACAGGTTAAAAAGCCATTTTTAGCCAGAGAAGGAGCAAATGTATCTATAATAAATAGCGATGGTAGTATAGAGATACAAAATGATGGAGAATATGCAAGTGGCAAATTTTTATATCAAGAGTTTGCTGATTTTGCTAAAGATGAAAACGGCGATAGCTATCAAGCTGGAATGTTTTTTGCCTTTGAAGGGTGCGCTCTAGGCTTTAGAAAAGGTAAAGATATAATAGATAATTACTCTAAATTCGTAGGACATATAATAGAGTGAAGCTAATAGTAGCAATCAGCGGAGCCAGTGGCGCTCACCTTGGAATCAAATTAGCAAATAATGCAAATTCTCTAGGCGTAGATACTAACCTAATTATAACTCAAAACGCTACACTATCTATGCAAAAAGAGAATTTAAGCCAAAAAATTGATAGCAAAATTCAAATTTATGATATAAATGATATTAGCGCAGCTCCAGCTAGCGGCTCAGCGATGTTTGATGCTATGATAGTTGCGCCTTGTTCTATAAATACTTTAGCTAAAATCAGCTGCGGTATTAGCGATAATCTTCTTTTAAGAGCAGCTGCAGTAATGCTAAAAGAGCGAAAAAATTTAGTCCTAGCTGTGCGTGAAACACCATTAAATGCTATATCATTACGCCAGATGGCTAAGCTTGCTAGTATTGGCGTTGGGATTGTTCCACCAATTTTAGGATATTACACTCAGCCTAGCAGCATTGATGAGGCTGAAAATTTCATAATAGCTAAATGGCTAGATAGCTTAAAAATCAAACACAATCTAATAAGGCGATGGAATGGATAATATATTTAATAAAAATTACAACCACCAAGTTGACCCAAATGCAGTTAAAGAGTTTCACCAAGCAATCGATAAAGATATAAGAGCAAATGGCGGAACAACACTATTTATAAATAATATAATTGCCCTTTGTCAGATAAATTTCAACCTAGCAAAGGCAGTTTATGACTTAAAAAGCAATAGTAAATTTGATGTATTTGCTGGTAAAAGTAGCCTAGATATCAATATAATCAACACTCACACTAAAGAGCCACTTTATAGCGGCTCACCAGCATCTCATACTAACGATATGCTAAACAAATTTAAAAAAGAGTATTCTCTTTATCCATCGCTATTTTTCTATGGTCTTGGTAATGGCAACTTCTACAAAGCCCTACTAGAAAATAAAAATCATAAAAAGATTATAGTATTTGAACCTGAGATTGAGATATTTTTTATAGTACTTAATCTAAATGATTTTAGCAAAGATATGCGTGAGAATCGCTTTGTGCCACTTTGTACTAGCTACTTAAATGAGTCATATCTACATATAATTTGTGGCTCAAAAGATGTTATTTATAATGTTCGAAGTTATGACTTTCATATCTATAATGATTACTATGCTAAAAATTATGAATCTAGCGCAAATGCTATAAATAAAAGCCTACTAAACACCCAGCTTTTAGGTATCAAATCAGCCGGAACTTCAGCCGAAGATACCCTTATAGGGATGAAGCATGTCGTAGCAAATATGCCGCATTTTTATGCCAATTATAGCCTAAAAGATATTTTAAACCTAAATGCTAACCGCAATAAAACCGCCATCATAGTCTCTACTGGACCTAGTCTAACTAAGCAGCTTGAGCTTTTAAGAGAGGTTGCGCCATATGCTATTCTTATCGCTGCTGATGCTTCATATCCGATATTAAAGCTTAATAACCTTAGGCCAGATTTTGTTACTACAATGGAGAGAATTGTTGAAAGTGGTGAATTTTTTAATTCTAAAGCGAGTGAATTTGATAATGGTATAACCTTTGTAGCTAGTTCACTTATTCATCCAAATACCATCGGACTTTTAAAAGGTAGAAATGCAGTTTTTGCTCATAAGCCACTTAAATTTGAGTACGCCCTAGGCGAGGATAGTAAAAACTATATGTGTAAAGGTCCTAGTACAGCGCATTTTGCATTTGATTTGGCTATAGAACTAGGCTGTAAACAAATCATATTTATCGGGCAGGATTTAGCAATGGCAAGCGATGGCACCACACATGCTAAGGGAATGGTATTTGGCGAGACCTCACCTACTATCGCCTCTAAAGAGTATACACCAAATATCACAACCGTGCTAGGCTATGGCGGCAAAACGCAGGTAAAATCCACTAAAAACTGGGATCTTTTTAGAAACTATTTTGAAGCGATGATTGATGCTTTAAATGCCTATACAGATGTAAAAGTATATAATGCTACTGAGGGCGGCTCTAGGATTAAAGGAGCTATTGAGATGCCTTTTGGTGAGCTTGTAAGCCAATTAATAGATGCTGGAGTTAAAAAAGAACTGATAAAACCAGAGCCTATTTCACCTAAACTTAGCCAACAAAAACTAAGCGAACAAAGAGCAATAATAGAAAATTTCATCAAAGTTGGCAAGGATAGACAAGCATTAATTACTGAACTATTTAAGAAAATTAGCAAGCTAGTAGAGAGTGCCGATAGAGATTTAGCCGCTAACAAGGAGCCACGATATGCTAAATTTTATGAGTTAAAAGATAGAATCGAGCGACTAAAGGCGACACTACAGAGTGATAAAGTCTTTAATGATGTCTATATGTATACCGCATATAACTTTTGTATTCATCAAGAGCTAGAATTTATGGCGCTAATGGTAAAACCTGAAAATAATAAAGGCGAACGTGATAAGAAAATTTTTGAATATGTACGCCAGCATGGGTATTACTTTTTTAGCTTGGCTGGAATGGTAGAAACTACGATTGATACGCTACAAAATGCATTAGATGGGTGGGAGGTTTAGGGCTTTAATCTCACTATCTAACTTATTATGTAGTAGTTTTTACTATATAGTTTTAGCTTATTTGCCAGATTGCCATCACTACAAGTAAATAAAATGAGCATAATAATCTTTAATCAAAGCATTATGTTAATAAGTATTAAACTCCAAATTTAACTCTTAGTCTTCGTTTAAATCTAAAATATTTATCATAAATTTTAAAAACTATTTTATTTATTTTGCGATACATTAGCCTATCACAATATTCATAGTATTTTAAATTTTCAACAAATACTTTAGCAATTTTGCTATTAAATTTATATTTTTTTGAAATTGCTTTTATTTTATGAATAACAAAAACTCTATCTTTTGAATTTCTGCTAATTATTTCATCATTTTTACTTCTAGTTGTTGAATTCTCGTTTTGACGATAGTAATACAAAATATCACAAATATGACAAAATTTATTAGATAAATTCCAAAGCACAAAACTCATCAAAGCATCCTCTGCCATGATAATTCTATCTTTTGAATTTAAAATTTCAAAAGCTCTTAAATAGATATCCCTTTTTATCAATATAAAAGCCAAATTCCATCTCGGATAGCCTTTTGCCTATACATATAATTAGCATACTCTTCTAAAGATTCAAAACTATCATTTTCTAAAATTTTATCAAATATAGTAGTATTGCCATTTTCATAATTATAGGCACTGAATTTCACTACATCATAATACCCATTTTTAGTG
>NZ_MJKB01000004.1:191837-226741 GCF_002139495.1 Campylobacter sp. P0085
ATTTATGGCTGAGTCTAGGCATTGGCTAATATATTTTTCTACATTATAAACTGGGATTATGATTGATACTTTTGAGTTAGGCATTATTTTTAATCCTTTCAAACAGCTCCATCCACTGCTTCATTACCACCTCTTTGCTAAATTTATTTTTGACTATCTCTTTGCTTTTTTCGCCCATTTTGGCTCTTAGATTCTCATCTTGCATTATGGTTTTTAATTTATTAGCATATTCATTAAGATTATTATCTTCTATTAGATATCCACTTTTTTCTTCTATTATATCGCTTGGGCCTGTGGCGATATCAAAGGCTATGGTTGGCAAGGCATAAGTCCCCGCCTCTATAAGCACCATAGGAAGACCTTCAAAGTGGCTTGCCATAGCATATATACTAGCGCTTAGATACTCACTCTCTACATCTTTAGTAAATGGTTTTAAGATTATAGAGTTAGATAAATTTAGATTTTCTATCTTAGTTTTTATCTGCTCTTTTAGATCGCCATCACCTACAATGTGTAGCTTCCAATCATTAAATTCCCCACTATCTTGGATTAACTTCCATATATCGATTAAGCGTAGGAAGCCTTTTTGATCCGTATTTGCCATACGCCCCATTGAGAGCACGACTTTTTGAGAGTAATTGGTGTTTAAATTTGAGATATTTGGAATGAAATTTGGGATTATATAAAAATTAGAATTTGGGTATTTTGTTTTAAATTTATTAATATCATGATTAGATAATAAAACAATATTTTTATAAATATTTAGATCTATTTGCCATTTTTCATAAGCATCAAAAGAATTATGTACAACTTTAATAATTTTATCTTGCATTTTTTTTAATATTTTAGTCAAACTGTTATCAAAATGAGTATGACATATTATAAAATCCGGATTAAATTCATTTATTGCTTGCTTAAACACGGCTCTTTTTTTGATTGCATTCCATTTTTTTATAGGCATTATTAATCTTTTTATCTCGTGTAAAATCTTTGCTAATCCTTTAGGTTTTGCATTTTCTTTAATAAATCTAATTACAACTTCTTGGTGATATTCATAAGGACATTGCTTACTAAGTGCAATACTAAAAACCATCACTTCATATCCACTAGCAATTAAAGAATTACTAAAATTGCATATAACTCTCTCAGCGCCACCTCCATAACTAATATCATCGTATATCATCAATATTTTATTTTTCATTCAACCCCCAAACTCCACTTTAACCTATTAAATCTATATATAATTTTATTCTTTATTTTAATTAGTTTTTTATCATATGGGTTATTTAAATTTAGCATTAATTTTAAATGTTGTTTTTTAATTTTTTTATCTTTATTTAATGAGCCATCAAATTTATCTAAATAATATTTAGACGTTCTAACAAACTCCTCCTTATAGTTAGTTAAAGATAGCTTAGAATCTATAGCACCGCATATAAAACTATAAAAATCAATTTTTAATTCATTCATTAAATTCTGCTCTATTAAGAAATTTTCTATTAAATCAAAAGTTTTAAAAATATCAAAAGTTCTTTTGCTTTTTGCACTAGATGTCATTATAGAGCCTTCTCTAATACGGTAATAATATAAAGCTTCATCTAAAAATGCGATTCTTTTAGCTAGTATTAAGGATTTGATATGCGGATATATATCTTCAAAAAGTAAATTTTGCGGATAGAATTCTTCATTTTTCCATAGATAATTTATTAAAAATTCATATGAATACAAATGACAATATGCCATACAACAACTAGAAAATAAAACTGATTTAATTTCGTCAAAACTACATACATCATTTTTTCTAATTTTATAACACTTATTTGTATACCAAGGATCTTTTTTATCTATTTTATTAGTTGCTTCAATATATCGTGCAATCTCCATTATACATATATCCGAATTAGATTCTTCTGACTTAGTATATAGTTTTTCTAAAGCTTGAATATCTAGCCAATCATCTGAATCTGCAAAATAGATATATTTAGGATTTATATTGCTATCTATTAGATATTTTATACCTGAATTTCTAGCCGCACCAAGTCCGCCATTTATCTTATCTACGATATGAATTCTACTATCGTTTTTAGCATACTCTTTTAAAATTTCTAAACTAGAATCAGTTGAACCATCATTTATACAGATTATTGCTATATCTTTTAAAGTTTGATTAATTACTGAGTCTAGGCACTCTCTTAAATATTTTTCTACATTATATACAGGGATTATTATTGATACTTTTGGATTAGACATTATTTTCCTTTAAATCCCAAATTTAACTCTTAATTTGCGTCTAATCACAAACCACCTACCCTCTATAAAAGCCCCAATCTTATCCATCAGCCCAAATTTACCCTCTTTAATTTTCAATCTCCTTTTAAGGATATCGCACTCATGTACACCAAGCGATATATAGAGCTTTTGCCATCGCTTATCGCATGGATTTTTCCCTGCGAACTCCCTCATCTTGCCAATGACCATCTCAAAGCTATCTATACAATTTTTTAGATTTTCTATGCTTTTATCATTGGTGCTTGATCTTGGATTATATCTATAATAATAGAGCATATCAGATATGAAATTTAGCCTTTGGCAATTATGATAAATCACAAACATAGCTAGCACATCCTCGGCCATTATAAGCCTTGAATTAATACTGATTAAAAAATCCAAATTCGCTTGATAGATATCCCTTTTAATCAGTCTACCCCAGATATTCCAAGATATATTTTTACTTCCAAAAAGCCAACTAGCAAATTCATCCCCACTATCAAAGCTAGATCTCTCAAACTCGCTAAACACACTAGCGCTATTATTATTCCAATAATAACTCCCAAATGTAACTACATCATAATACCCATTTTTAGTAGCATTATAAGCTATCTCACAAGCCCTTAAATCCAAAAAATCATCAGAATCTAAAAATACCAAATACTCGCCATTAGCTGCTAAAACAGCGTTATTTCTACTAGTAAATGGCCCTTGATTGTAGCTATTTTTAATTATCTTTATTCTATTATCATTTTTAGCATACTCTTTGGCAATATCCATACTATTATCACTGCCACAATCATCTACTATGATAATCTCTATATCTTTTAAACTTTGATTTATGGCTGAGTCTAAGCATTGGCTGATATATTTTTCTACATTATAAACTGGAATTATGATTGATACTTTTACATCACCCAAGATAAATCTCCAAATTTTACTAATATAAATCTTACCATATTTTGCTATAATTCAAGCTAAAAAAGGCTTAAAATGTTCCATATAGTATTTAGCGCAGATGAAAACTATATCAAATACACAGCGGTACTTATAAATAGCATTATCAAAAATACAAATTTAAATCTAAATTTCAAAGATTTTTGTCAAAAGCCTACCCCGCAAATGCCACCTAATAGCTCATTTAGTAGCTATGAAAATTTAAATTTCGATGATTTAAGCGCTGAAAATAGAGCTGAAGGCTATGTATTTCACATATTAAGCGACCAAATCTCCACCGCCACGCAAAATAAGCTAAAAGCCCTAGAAAAGAGCCTTAATGAGATTTACCCTTGCTTAATTACCGCTCATATTTTAAATGATGATGAGTTTAGTGATTTTCCACTTTCTGGGGCGGCGCATAGCAACTTTTTGCCTTATTACCGATTAAAACTCAAAAACTATCTTAATCCAATCGTGGATAGATGCTTATATCTAGATTCTGATATGCTCTGCCTTTGCGATTTAAGGGAGCTTTTTGCTATTGATTTAAAGGATAATATCCTAGCTGCTATCAATGACCCCGGAAGCAAAAAACGAAAGATCAAATTCAAACAAAACAACAATATAATCACCCATAAATTTACAAATGACTACTTCAATTCTGGATTTTTACTCATCAACACAAAGGCTTATATAGAGAATAAAATAGAACAAAAATGCCAATCCCTAGCCCAAAATGCCACCTATATAAAAGCTGCCGATCAAGATCTATTAAACGCTACAATCCCAGCAAATAAACTCTTAAAGCTACCTATTAGCTATAATTTTTCATCCATTAGCTTCTGTTTTGCGATCTGTAAAGATGAGCAAAATCACCGCCTTAACTGCTCTAGGGCTGAGTTTATGCAAAGCTACAAAGAGCCTAAAATCATCCATTATGGCGAAAAGCCTTGGCGGTTTTTAAAAAGCTATACCGATAGCCAAAATCGAAATATCAATGATATTTGGTGGGAGTATGCTGCTAGCACACCAGAGTTTAGAGATGAGCTTATGGCTATGAGAAATGATATAAATGAGTATAAGATTTTTGCTACTTTAGGCTTTGAGATTTTAAAAGCTTTAAAAAGCATTTTTGGCTATTTTGTGATAAAAAATTTAATAGATAAACCACTAGATAATCTAAATTTAAATAGCGAAATTCCAGATGATATTTTCGGGCTTTGCTGTATTTTAGGCGAGATGATAATACACGCCAAAAGACACAAAAAGAGTCCTCTAAGCGTGATATTAAAAGCTTATAAAATGAAAACCACATTTACCAAATACAACACAAAAAATTTTCTATAAGCTAAATTCAAAACAGAGCCAAATTCCGCACAATTGCGTAAATTCGCAAAGTATTAACTTCTTAAATTCCCAACTTTGCGAATTTTTTAATACTCAATTTTTTAAATTCGCAAAGTTTTGTAAAATAGCTTAAAATCCCAAATTCACACCGCCGCCATCATTTAATTGGTAGTTTGCATCACGACCTTCGCTATATCCTGGGCCAGAACCACCGCCTAATGGCCGACAAATGTAGCCTTCTTTCATTTGACCATCTATGATCTTAGCATAGCTTAGCTTTGGATCGGCTCTAGTAATTTCTACTTGCCCAGCCCTAGTTTCTACTCTCATATCGCTTGTGCTTTGTTTGGTGTAACTATCTTTTAGAGCTTTGCCTTGAGAAAAGCACTCAAATCTCTCGCCTACGCTTAAATTTTGTGTAAATACCACTTCTTGCCCATTTACACTAGCGATTTTTAAGGGATAAATAGCATTTAATATATCGCTTGTTATCTTATCAGCGATTTTTTTGAATGCCGCTTCATTTGATTTTAGATCATCTTTTACGCTTACACTCATTGCAAGAGTATTACTATATTTCACTTCCCTAGTGGCAAATAAAATCACTTGATAATCCACTGCAACTTCTGCTTTTGTGATATTTTGGCCAGTTAGATTACTCTGTTTTGTTCTAGCTTGTGCGGCCTTAATATCAAAAATCATAAGATAATCACTACCAAGAACATTTTTAAGCTTATATATTTCATCACTATTAGCATTGCTACTTTTAATCAAAGCCTTTTCCATCTCATAGTATCCACCATTATCTCTATCTAGGATATTAAATTTTCTTGATTTAGTTAAATTTGAGATTATATGAGTTTTTAGGTTTTCGCCAAGCCCTCTAGTATCTCCATAACTAGCGTTAAATACCGCTAAACTTCTTCTTTGTTTATTATCTAAGCCTGGGGCTTTATAGCTTTTTGTGGTTTTTGAGTTTTTTATCTCAACTACTACGACATAACTGCCGCCGCTTTGGCTTTCGCTAATGACATCGTAAGTGTCAAATTTTCCGCCAGTTTGTTTGCTAATTTGGTCGCTATAAACTTTTGTGAAATCTCTATCTTTATTATGTTGAACTGAGTTTGTTCCCATAAAAATGTTTGAGTTCATTTTGGCACCATTCATTTTTGAAATAGCTTCAATCAATGCTTTATTTACAGCTTCTTCGTATGTTGTGCCCGTGCCTTTTCCTTGTGCTGTTTTCGTGCTAGTGTGAGTTACGACTTCACTATAAGATAGAGAAAATAAAAGAAAAAATAAAAATAAAATTTTTTTCATTTCATACCTCTAAAAATCATCTACTTCAATATTTGTAGTGCGTTTAACACCAGCTTGTGTTTTTATCTTTTTAGGCTTTTCCTCTTTTAAAGTAAAGCTATCATTAGCTGCATTAATACTGTCCATTGAATAATACCTTATAACACCTACAACTTCAGTATCCCCAAAATCTACATTCCAAGTTCTGGCATCTTCTAATCCTATTAAGTTCATAGATGACGAGCTAGCAAAATCTTTTGACATTTCTTTTATTATGGCATTTTTCTTTTCTTTTTTAGATGCCCCCATTGTAGTTTTGCCATCTTGCCTAGCTGCTTTTTTCATAGCATCTACTGTTTTTTGTTGTACTTTGGTGTCTTTAATAAAAGCATCTACATTAGAATTTAAGAAATTTGAAATAAACTTATCAGCCATGCCCCTTGCTCTTTCTTTGGCTTCTCCTCTATAATCAGCATTCATACCATCTTCTTTGATAAAGCTATCCATACCATAAGCGATTAAGGCAGGACGGCAATTTTCATTATAGAAAAATTTCAAACCAAAAGTAGATGTTAATTGCTCATCTTCTAATGCATCTACTATATCCTCGGCACTTTTACATTGAGTTGCATCTTCTATTTTAGCACTTTGCTTACCAGCGGCTAAATCACGAGCTAATTGTAAAGATCTTTGAGTAGTATATGCTAAAACACCTATTTCAATCTCTCCATTTTCACTAGATGTTATAATGAAGTTTTCATATGGAATTAGCCCTTGTATGCTATCAAAGCCTTCTTTTGTGAAACCTTCAGTAAAAGCCTTATTAAAAATATTTTGAGAAACTTCTGCTTCAATTTTTTTCTTTTCTTCTTCTGGTTTTTCGCCTAGTGCTTTATTGATAACTTTTGTAACCAAACCGAAAATATCTTCTATTTTAGAATTTGATTCTAATTCATCTAGCTCACTATTTACTTGCTTTTCTAATTCTTTTTGAAGCATGTCATCTGGTATTGTCTTTCTATGATATTTATATGCTTCTTCAATAGCTACTTTTCCAGCTTTTGCTAAAACCATTTGTGCTTTTAGTTCCAAAACAGCTTGATTGTATGCCGAAGTAAGATAATCAAAATATTGACTATCATCAGGACTAGCATCAACCGAAGCAGTAGCAGTATACACTTTTATTTTAAATCCACGACTTTTTGCTTTCTTTTCCATTTCTCTTTTTGCTTTTTGTAAAAGATCTTCCATATTTTCTTTTTTTGGTTTTTTAGCATTATTTATTTCTTTTTCTAATGTGCTAGGCTCTATAACCTCAGCCGTTTTATCCCCCATCCCAAAAGCTAGTGAGGCACAAACTGCTAGTGATAACAATATCTTTTTCATTTAGTGTCCTTTAGTTGAAAGTAAATTTAAGTTTTTAAATGCAGATATTAGGAATTCTAAAATAAAATTTAAAACAAAGGTAGAATTCTAGAATTCCTAAATTTTAAATCAAATTTCTACCAGCTCACGCTTTTTGAGCTACCTAGTTTTTTGATCTCTTTTTCATCTTCCCAGTAAGCAAGACCGCTATTTAAGTCAGTTAAGCGAAGTAAAAAGAAGTACTCAACTCTAGTTTTTCCACCTACTTGGATATTGTCTTGGCGGATCTTTCCAGATAAAGAAAAATCAGGAGCAACCATAGTACCTTTCTTAGCTATTGTTTTTTGATTAAACTCATCGTTATCTCTTAGCTCTCTTACATCTTCACTCATGCTATCAAGCGCCCCACCAGCAGCTACTGCTGTTGTTAGCACAAATTTGCCAGACTGTCTCATCGCCCTTGTGATTTTGGCTGTTAGCTTCTCTGTATCTATGCGAAGAGCAGTGTCATTTTTAACTCTACCGATAGCTACAACTTTTCTGACCCCTGGCTTTTGATTAGCAAATGCTGGATCACTAAGCAAACTATTTATCATAGTCTCAGCTGCTAGCTCAAAGTCATCACCACTTAGTTGCATAGTACTCATATCTCCGCTACTGCCTGCACTTGTATTGCCTACGCTTGGCTGCGTGGCACAACCTGATAAAAGCAAGGCAAATGCACTTGCTAAAACTAAAAATGATTTTTTCATTTTGATCCTTTTGAAGTGAAATAAATTTTAAAGCTTTTTGCTCTTTTATCTTGTGCGATTTTATTTAGCACAAATTCTCTATGGGCTTTAAGCTCAATACTATGATAGTGTTCATCTATGGAGTTTCTAAGGACAAATCCACTATCATCTAGCCAGTCAATTTTATAAAAAATAGTTTTATCAAATTTACTTTTCAAGATAACTTGAGCTTGTAACAGTCCAAGAGCGTTAAAGTTTTTTCTAATATCGCTTACGATATCCATATCGATACTCTCAAAGCTTACTAAGCTAGAATCATAGATGCGGTCTTGTAAAACCACATCTTGATTATTAGCGCAACTTACAAATAATAAGCCAAATAATAAAATAATAAATTTTTTCATTATTTTTCCATTACTACAACCAAAGGTTTGCTACCACTTACAGAACGAACCCAGATTAGAGCGTTTTTATTTTTTTCTATATTGCCTTTTGATATTTCGTTACCATTGCTATCTTTGATGATATATGAGCCCGTATTTTCCACCATAGCGATACTTGCTGTTTTTGGTAGACTTAGCCAACTTCTAGTATCGGTTTTATTTATTTCTGATAGCAAGGCTCCAGCCCCTAGACTAGCTAAGCCGCCAGCAACACCGCTTGTATTATTTGCAACCGCACCAGCTGCTGCTCCTTTTGCTACGCTAGACATTATGCTATTTAGTATAATCCCAGGAAGTTCTATTTTAAACTCTGTAGCAAAAATATCATCAAAATTTGCTATTTCAAAGCTTTGTTCTCCATTTAAACTAATTGTTTTTAGACCAGCATCTCTCTTGACTATTTTTGGAAAGGCTAAGGAAGTAGCTGTTATCTTGCCATTTATTGGCAATGGAATTGTTAGTTTAAACTCATCTTTTTCAGAGCCTAACCCATCTTCAAATGCTAAGAAAATGTAGTTTTTACCACCTTTTACGCTATTTGCTGCTTTACTGAAGTTTTTCTCAAAAGGCACTGCTTTTTTATTTATCGCTGAGATTTCTTTAAATTTATCTATGGCCTTTGCGTAGTCTTTATCCATAAAACTAAAAACGGCTTGAGCGTAGCTAGCATAAGGGTTTGTAAAATCCTTTGCTATATTATACCCATCAAAAAGGTGCTCATACTCGCTTTTTATTTCTTTGATGCCGTCTTGGACTTCTTTTGTGTAGTTAGGATCTTTTTTAGCTTTTTCTTGTTTTTTCTTTTCTTTTGCTATTTCTTGTTTGAAGTATTCTTTTGCCACCTCTTGGCGTAGTGCTACTCTATTAAACTCAACCCTAGCATTTTCATAATCTCCAAGACTCATAAAGTTAAATCCTTTATAAGTATTTACCATTATTCTTTCATACATATTTCCATCATAGTCGTTAAAAGCATCGCTCAATACTAGGTTTGTTGCAATCTTTGCTCCTTTTTTACCTATGCTTTCTAAATCAACATCATTTTTGTATTTACTCTCAGCAAGGTCAAAAAACTCATTGCTTTTATTAAAATCCCCGCAAGACCTAGCAATGCTACCTGCATTAATAGCTACAAAAATAGGATCATCATTTTTATTTACTTTCTCCATTTGTTTTTGTAAGAAGTCTGTATTTTGACAGTTTGGATTTGCAAATTCTTGTTTAAAATCCATCTGCGAATTTGAAGTACCTAAGATAGAGCCAGCACATCCACAAAATACTGATGCACAAAGAGCAAAAGCCATATATTTTTTCATATTTTTCCTTTTTATTAAAAAATTGTTTGTAATTATAGCCCCCCTCTTATTAATTTAATCTTAAAAATTTATTTATAAAAAATTGATTTATTCCGTTTGAGTCAATTTGATACAGGCTTTTTGCTTTTGCTTACTTGATTAGCAAAAGACGAATAAAAAAAGCGTGTAAGCTGGTATGTGGTGCTATGGAGATCTTTAAACTAATAGTAGCAAAAAAGCAGTCAATCTACATCAAAATATAAATAGAGTAAATAAAATTAAAATATAATTAAAACTAAAATTCCTAGTATAATTTGGCAAAAATTCTGTAAGAATTCCAAATTTGGCAAATTTGAAATTCTTAGTGATTTTATTATATTTCTTTAGATTTAAGTAGGTGAATTTAAATCAAATTTAAAATTTCCAATATCCTACCCATATCAATATCAAAGCCCAAAATCTTTGCTCCTAAAAGTCCATCAACTGCTAAAATAGCTGGCAAAACTAAGGCCATCTCAACTGTTGAGCCAGTCTTTACTGCTATTTTCTTAGGCAAAATTCGAGCCACAAAACGCTTTTTAAATGGATAAAAATATCCCTGTATTCCACTAGGTGTTAGCATATCCCCGACATGATGCATAATCATACCAAATCCTAGCGCCCCCCATGCAATCTGCCCAAAAATCGCCCACGCTACAAAAAGCAGCACCGGAATAAATAAAAAATGTGTTGGTCCACGATGTTTAAAAAATGTCGCAGTAATCTGCGAAATCAGTGGAAATTTGCGTGAAATAAAGCTTCTAGGCTCATCAATATCAGGCAAAACAGAACCAAATAAAATCAACCCCACCACATAAGCAGTTTGTGTTTTATCTAAATTTGCCACACCGCTTAAATCTACTGCGCCCACAAAGCCCATCGCTCCAAGGGCTCCAATTGCTAAATGCGTTCTAAATGTCAAAACTATCTCCAATCCACAAGCCTAAAACTGCTGCAAATAGCACGCCAAGGCTAAAAATAAAAGTAAATTTAAAATAATCTAAAAGGGATATTTTCACCCCACGAAGCTTAAGATTTGCAAGCCATAAAAGCGTAGCTAGCGAACCAATTGGCGTAAGCTTTGAACCGATATTACACCCTAGTAAATGAGCATAAATCAGCCCCATATCAGCACCAAAATCCCTAAGCGCAAGATCTCCTAGCATTACCATTGGCAAGTTATTAATTAATGCTGAGCCAATACTGGAACCAAGTGCGATACCAAGAAGCGAACTAAATCTATCAAGCCCAGCAAGCATCTGGATATTTTGGCGTAAAAACTCCAAAATCCCAGCCATTCCAACACCATAAACCATCACAAAAAGCCCTACGCTAAAGACTACTACGCCAAAAGGTGCACGCTTAAAAAGTGCAAATTTGCCACTATCTTGCATCATTATAGAAATTAGTGCAACCAGCAAGATAAATAGGCTAATTGGCAACTCCATTTCTTCAAAAACCATACTCCCAACAGGCAGCAAAATCAGCAAAAATATACACGCCAAAAATCTCCCAGACCCAATCCTTCTAGCTGGCAGCTTAAACTCTAGCACTGCAGGAAGTCGCCTAGCTAACACCAACCAAAACAACACGCACGCAGCAATAAAAGCAAAAATTTGGGCTAAAACCATCGCCTCAAAATACTCTTTAAATGAGAGATTAAAAAGCTTTGCAGTTATGATATTGGTTAAATTTGAGATAATCAAAGCATTAGAACCAAAATCACTCAAAAAACCAAAAAATAATAAAAATGCCACTAAGGGTGTGGTTATACTTAGCTCATCTTTAGTATTAGAAAATAGTGCAAAAACTAAAGGGGTTAGCACTAAAATTGCCCCATCATTTGCTAAAAATGTAGCTACAAATAGACCCAATCCCATCATAAGAGCAAAAAATTTAAGCGTTCCAATCCTATAAATTCCACCACTACCTTTAGCAAATTTTCCAATAATTCTCCCAGCCAAAGCGTCAAAAAATCCCATCTGCTCAAACGCCATAGCAATTATAATTAGCCCCACTAGCACCAAAGTAGAATCCCATACCATTGCTAATACGCCAAAGGCAGATGAGATGCTCACCACGCCAAGTATCATAGCCGCTATCGCACCTGCAACCGCACTAGCCCACACCGGAAGTCCAAACGGCCTAGTATAAATTAGCGCCATTGAAATAGCAAAAATCGCAAACGCCACTCTAGTTACTTGCCTTCATATCAATCACATATCTAAACTGCCCTGAGCCGTTTGTTAGCTTTTCATACGCCTCATCAATCTGATTTGGAGTAATAAGTATAGTTTCTGGATAAATTTCATTGTCAAGCGAAAAATCCAACATCTCTTGGGTCTCTTTAATTCCCCCAATTAATGAACCATAAATTTTCTTACCAGCCTTATGTACTAGATCAATTATACTCACACTTGGTGCTTCTTTATAAGGTGGCAGCCCTACAATAGCTAACTCTCCTCCAAATTTAAGCAGATCAATATATGCTATAACATCATATGATGTTGGAATTGTCGAGATAATCAGATCAAATCTTTCATTAACGATATTTTTATCTGTATTTGTATAAAAACTAGTAGCACCAAGGGCTAGAGCATCGGCCTTTTTATTCTCATTTCTAGCAAATACACTAACTTGTGCGCCCATTTTGACTGCGTATTTTAGCGCCATCATTCCAAGCCCACCAAATCCAGCTACACCAACCTTATCACCGGCTTTAATTTTAGAAAATTTAAGTGGTGAATATGTAGTAATTCCAGCACAAAGTAGTGGAGCTACTTTATCTAATGGGGCGTTTGCTCGAACTTTAATGGCGAAATTTTGACTTACTACAATGTTGCTTGAGTATCCACCAAATGTTATCTTGCCACCATGGAAAAAGTCAGGGCAATTATAGGTATAAACTGTTTTTCCTTGCTGACAAAACTGCTCTTGACTAGCCTTACACGCCTCGCACTCACCGCAGCTATTTACCATACAACCAACTCCAGCATAGTCGCCAATTTTAAATTTAGTTACATTTTTACCTACAGCTATTACCTGACCTGCGATCTCATGACCTGGAATACATGGATAGCTCGTACCACCCCATTCATCTTTGGCCGTGTGAATATCGCTATGGCAAATTCCCGAATATAGAATTTCAATTAATATATCATTATCTCCTACACTATGACGGGTAAATTCAATTGGAGTGAATTTAGAATCCTTAGATAACATCGCATAACCAGTGGCTGGAATTGTAAAAATATTGTTCATTTTATAACCTTTTTTTGAATTTTATATTATTTAAATTTAGGTAATTTTATCTAAGTTTAGTAAAAATTAGGATGATTTAAATCAAATTTATACTTTAAATCGTCATTGCAAATTTTTAATAAATATAAAGTAATTTTTTACATAAGTGTTATTTGATAAATATTACTAGAATTTAATAAACCCTCGCAATGGCTAAGCATTGCGAGTAAATTTAAGCTACTGTAGTAGTCTTAATATATTTTGTTGTACAGCATTTGCTTGACTCATAGCATAGCTTCCACTTTGGGCTAGTATGTTAAATTTAGAGAAGTTTGCACTCTCACTAGCAAAGTCTACATCTCTTATTTGAGATTTGGCTGATTTTACATTTACTTGAGTAACTGTAATATTATTTATAGTAGCTACTAATTGATTTTGTACTGAACCTAGGTCAGCTCTTAGCTTGTCTAGACTTTTTCTAGCTGATTCAGCTACATCTATCATAGCTTGGGCACCACCATATTTTATCACAAAAACTTGCCCACGAAATTTTTATATATAAGGCAAGGCTGAGAGTATAATTTCAGCGGTTTTTATATGAGATTTTATTTCCTTTTAATATAACTAAAATTAATTTGTTGTTTTAATTAAATTGTTTTTTTCTACAAAAGAAATAAAATCATTTATAATATTATTATTTCTTTCTATTATTTCGGTTTTGCCAAATTCGCTATAGTTTTTATGTATAGAGTTTAATTCATTATTTTGTGATTTTTTATAATGTTTTTCTTTGTCAGCAAAACTAAAATCACTTGCTCTAATGTTTATTTTTCGTTCCAAAAGGACTTTATTGCCAATAAATTCTATTTCATTGCCACTAAAATTTTCTCTTTTTGCTCTTTCTTTTGCGTAAATATGTTCTATTTGAAATTGCTCAGTTAATTCCGGTGTTTTCTGGGTGCTATCTTTTAAAAACCACCAAGTAAGCATAGAACGAGTTATTGAATTATTATTGCTAAATTTTTGATTTTGTATAAATGTTTTTAAATTTTCTTTTTCAAACAAAAACTTTGAAAAATCCATTTCCTTGTCGTTAATAATATCTATCATAGCACTATAAATAGGTATTCTTAGCTGAGAGACGCTAGGATATATAAAAGAATACGCAAAAATAAACGCTGTTATTTTCTCTAAAAATTTAGCAAATTTTATATTATCAAGCTGGTTTTGCTCATCCTTATTTTTCATAAAATATACAGAAGTGATATTTGCCCACATTATATTTGGGGCATAGTTTAAAATAAAAAGCCATCTTAAAGTATTTTCATCAAAATAATTTTTATCTTGAATAGAAATTGCTTGCCAAAAGCTACCCAAGTTTTGCAAGTCCTCAAAAGTCCTATCGCTTTTTAATAAAGCATAATTATTCTTTTCATAAAAATCTCTCAAACCCTCTGTTGTGCTATTTTTATTACCTTTTAAAGCTCTTTGATAATACATATAACGATTAAAAATTTCATCAGTAGAAGTATTATCTTTTTTAGAAAATACCTCTTTACATAAAATTTCCAAATTTTTCCATTTTTCTATAAATTCATCTTTTTGATTTTTTGCTACATAAAATTTATAAAATTGTGCTTTAAAAATATCTGCATCAGCTAGTGGCTTGCCTCTATCATTTAAAGTAGAAAAAATCCTAAGTGCTGTTTTTTCATTATCTGCTTCAATAGGCAATAAAATACAATTATTTAAAATTCTAGTTGGTAAATAGGCGAAATAATTAGGATATTCTTTTAAAAATTCATCTACTTCTTTTTCAAAATACCTAAAATTTATGGCATACTGGCTTTTAAAATCTTTAGCATCACCAGTTTTTAGAATTTCTAAAAATTCATTCTTATGTTCATCTAAGGCTACCTGAGAATCTATTTTTAATTTTTCTTTGTTTTCATTGCCAAATTCATCACTTTTCCAAATACATTGTGCCAAGTTTTGCTTTGTTCGCATAGAATTTTCATCTTCCATTTTTTCAAGTCTTTTATAAAAAACCCTAAGCAATAGCATTAAAGTAGTAAGCCTTTGTTGCCCATCTATTACTTCAAGCTTTTTATTATTCTCAAAAGTTACAATAGGGCCTAAAAAATATTCTTCATCAGAATTAAAATTTTCAGGTTTTTTATCTGGAAAAGCGAAATCAAAAATATCTTTCCAAAGAGTTTGACACTCATCTTCTCCCCAAGCATAAGGGCGTTGATAATCAGGTATTAAAAAATCAGATCTTTTATCTTCAAATAATTGTTTAATCTTTTTTTGGTCTATGTTTAATTTTGACATTTTTTACTCCACCAAAAGTTAAGTTTGAAATTTTTGAATTTTAGCTAAATTTTTTGATTTTCACGCTTTAATTATAATTAAAATTTGATAATTTACCTCTTTTTATCCCTTTTTATCTCATTTATCTCAAAATATAATTTTATTAATCCCCTTTTATATCAAGTTTTTCAAATTAATTAATTTTATTTTAAATTTTCTTGTATTTTTTCTACTAAAAGATTAGTATCGTTGCTATTAAATATTATTTTAGCAAACTCTAAATTTTGTTTATTTGTATTTAGAATTTTTTTAATTAGTTCTTTTTGATATTCATTTTTTGCTGAACCTTTGCTTAGTGCTCTGTGGCAAGCCGGACAGAGTTTGACAAGATTTTCCAACACATCAAGCTCCTTTTCTTTGCCTACTGATATGCAATGATGAATTTCTGTATAATATCGATTTTGTCGTGTTAGAAAACTTCTATCTTTAATATCATAAATATCATTGCAAGCAGCGCAAATATCGGGTGCATAAATACGCATAAATTTTACTATATTTGTATCACGCCTAAATTCATTATTTTTCCCTTCTTCAAACTCTAAATCCTTGCGAATTTTATCAATTTCATAATTACTTAAATTTTTGCCATAAATTGTATTTAAATAAAATCCCAATCGTTCATTTATCATCGCTCTTGTAAAGCTTGGCTCATCGCACTCAAAATAGAATATTTTATCAATATCTCTTCTATAGTTAATTTCATAAACTTCTTTGATTATTTTTGCCTTATATTCATTTATCAAACCTATATTTTTAGCATACCAAAACAAATTTATGCGAAGTTGCGTGTTGCGCCTATTTTCCCCACTTACAAATTGTGATTGTAACTCTCTAAAATTTATATTAAAAACTCCTTCTGGTATATTAAAATTATCCATTAAAAGTCTTACTCTTTTTAACTCAAGTTCTGAGTTAAAAAAATAATCTTGGCTTAAATATGGCCTACTTGTATCCACGCTACCACGAATTTCAAAAAATCCTCTTATAAATGCTTTTTTATCATCATCCATAATTTCACTCATAAAAAATGGGCTTAACATAATTTTGCGAAGCAATAGCTTGTAAAATCTATCATTATTTAAATCTAAATCATTTTCTAATGCAATTTGAAATGAAGTTTTACTTTTATACTCCCAAATTCCATCACTGCTTTGATAGTTTAGCGCATCCAAATATGAGGCTAAACTACTATTATAAATGCCATCATCAAGAAATTTTGTAGATTTGTATTGAGATATAGTTTTTATAAACTCTTTTTCTATCACATACCTAGAAAAGAATGCTCCCAAAACAAAAGGGCTTTGAGTATTATTTAAAAATTCGCTAACTTTCATTTTATGTTCCTATAAATTGAATTTTTGTATTATAACAAAAAGATAAAGGACTTTTGTGTTTAGAATTCTAGATTTATTTTGCGGTGCTGGTGGTTTTTCGCTTGGTTTTGACAAAAATCCACATTTTAAAACCCTGCTTGCTCTTGATTTTGAAAACTCAGCAATAGAAACTTTTAAATTCAATTTTAAATCAGCACAAACTATTTGTGGCGATATCGCAAACAAAAACACAAAAGAGCAAATTATAAATTTAGCAAAAGAGCTTAAAATCAATATGATAATAGGTGGCCCTCCTTGTCAAGGCTTTAGTTTAAAGGGCAAAAAATTAGGATTAAATGACCCTAGAAATTTTTTATTTTTAGAATACTTGGATCTTGTAAAAGAATTACAACCGGAAGTTTTTGTTATAGAAAATGTAAAAAATCTTTTGGCTTGCTCAAATGGATATTTTAAAAATGAAATTTTATCAAAAATCAAAGAGCTAGGCTACCAAGTAAATTGTGATATACTCAATGCAAAAGACTATGGGGTGCCGCAAAATAGACAAAGAGCATTTTTTTTAGCTGCAAAAAATAAAAAATTAAAATTCCCTAAAAAGCAAGAAATTTCTGTAAATGTAAAAGACGCAATTAGCGATCTTGCTTATTTAGAAAGCGGTGAAGGACAAATAACAAGCCAGTATAAAAACCAACCACAAAGCCAATATCAAAAAATGCTTAGAGGTGAGTTTTTACAGTATCATAAAGCTAGCAATCACTCCAAAATAGCACTTGAAAAACTAAAAATGATACCAAAAGAAAGCGGAAAAGAACATTTGCCAAAAGAGCTTCACGGAAAACAAAAATTTAGCACTACTTGGGGTAGATTAAAATGGGATGAGTTAAGCCCTACTATTGATACTAGATTTGACACACCAAGTAATGGTACAAACTCACATCCTTTTTTAAATAGGGCTATTACGCCAAGGGAGGCAGCTAGAATTCAAAGCTTTGATGATAATTTTATATTTTGTGGCTCAAAAACGCAAGTTTGTAAGCAAATCGGCAACGCAGTCCCACCGCTACTAGCTAAAGCTCTAGCGGATGAAATAGCAAACGAGCTACTATGAAAAAATATGAAATATTTAACGCTGATGCGTTTTTATGGGTGGAAAATGCGTTAAAAAAAGAAATTAAGGTAGATCATATAATTACAGATCCACCTTATAACATTTCAAAGAAAAATAATTTCTCAACTATGAAAAATCCTCGTCAAGGCGTGGATTTTGGATTATGGGATAATAATTTTGCTCTACTTGATTGGATAGAAAAATTTTCTAAAATTTTAGATAAAAACGGCTCTTTTATTGTATTTTGCTCTTATAGATTTATTAGCGATATTTGTAAAGTTTGTGAAAGTTCAAACCTTGAAATAAAAGATATTTTAGTCTGGCAAAAAAATAATCCTATGCCAAGAAACACTAATCGGCGCTATGTTCAAGATATGGAATTTGCCATTTGGGCTGTTAAAAAAGGCGCTAAATGGATTTTTAATAAAACAGATAATCAGCCTTATTTACGCTCATTATATAAATTTCCAGTAGTAGCGGGTAAAGAGCGAACATCTCATCCTACTCAAAAATCACTAGCTTTAATGAGTGAGATTATTAAAATTCATACGAATTCTAATGATATAATTTTAGATCCTTTTATGGGCTCAGGCTCTACTGGTGTAGCTGCTGTGATGGAAAATAGATATTTTATAGGGATTGAAAAAGATGAAAATTATTTTGAAATAGCAAAAAATAGATTAGAAAAAACCTCAACTCAAAATTGCTTAAATTTATATACATAATATATTTTATAAAACCCTGCTTTTATATGTTTTCGTTATTTTATCCCTTTTTATCTCATTTATCTCAAAATATAATTTTATTAATCCGCCTTTATACCAAGTTTTGGTGGCTTTGATAAGGGCTTGGCCTAGTCTGTATGGTGCGCTTTGTTTTTCAGCTAGGGCAGATCTGTAATCTTCGTAATGCTCTATTGGTGGGACTTTTAAATTTGGTTTGGTTTGGATAATTTTGCGATATTCTATCTTTTGGCGTCTGTGCTTTAAAGCGATAGCTAATAAAATAAAAGGCAATTTAATCTTGCCAAATATAGTTGTGTGATTTTCTATCATCGCATAACCAAGTTTGTAAGCTAGGTGATATCTTATTCTCTCTATGGCGTAATTGGCTTTACAAATGAAGCCGCCTTTATACTCGCTGCCACCGCATTTTAGCCATTTTTGGTAATATTTATCCCAAATTTCGCCCCAAAATTGATAAACTAGCTCATTATTCCAAAACCGCCCATCTCGCCCCCAAGCGTGGATTATCGATGCTCCTATGCTTTTACGCCAAAATGTGCTACTAGTGTATTCATAGCCTAGATTTTTGACTTTAAATTTATTATCTAAGATTAATAAGCTAAGCACGCCTTGGTCATTGGCGCCATATTTTGCGCTATAATTGTAAATTTGATTATAGCACTCTTTTGGGTTTGGGATTGTATCATAGTAGGCCACAATCCCACTCCTATAAACTCTACAATCTTTAAATTCGCCATTATAATCCCTAAGTGTTGGATTTAAAAGGCTCTTGCCACGATGCGCTGCGAAATGATACCCCTTCAATCTAAATAGCTCGCCAATTCCTTTAAGCAACAAAATATCAAAATCAAGATAGACTATACACTCACACTCATCAAGCAACAAAAGTGGCTCAAACATCCCATAAGCCATATGTGTCCAGCGAGAGAAAAAGGGCGAATTTAAGATATTTTGGTTATTTGTGTACGGCTTTAATCTCTTAGCAAAATCATCCTTGGTAAAACTAATAAATTTAACCTTCGCCCCACCAGCAACCCTAGCAAACGCTTCTAGCTCACTTTGCGTAAATCCATCATGAACGATATAAAATATATCAACTTCACCGCTCATAACCTCAGCGATATTTGCTACCATTGTCCCTATAGCAAAGGCGGAGTTACTAGTCGCTGCTAATAAAATTCCGTTTTTATATGGTTTTTTCATAGATTAATATCTATGCTCATCGATGATAGCACGAACCAACCTAACAACCCCAAATATCAGCGTCAAAATCACAAAAATTGTGATGATATTATACATTTTATTTGGATATGCAGCGCTATCTGGCACATATGGGCTTTGGATCACTACTACTTGCTTAGCCTTTCTACCGATCTCAATTCTAGTTGTTTCAACGGCTGTGATAGCGGTTTTATAGACATCCTCAGCAAAGCTTAAATTCAAATACAAAGCCTCAAATTGCGCCACAACATCATTTAATTTATCTTGAGAAGCATTGGATGCTACCTTGCGTCTTTCTTTTTCTAACTGCTCTTTATGCGCTCTTAATTCAGCTTTCAAAGCTGCAATTTCAGGCGCATTGTCATTGAGATAACTTCTCATAGTGTTTAATTCGGTCTCTTTTTTGGATATTTGAAGCTCTATTTCGGTGATAAATCCAGCCTTGGTTTTAGCTAGGCTTTGCGGGTCAAATACCCCATACTCATTTTGAAAAGCCAAAAGCTCATTTTTGGCATCTTTATATTTTTGTTTAGCACTCTCTAGCTCACCTTGGGCAAACCTTAGCTGCTCTCTAGCGATATTGTGAGAAATTTCATTTATAAATCTCTCACTCTCTTCTAAAATAGCGGCCGATATCATACGAGCATCTTCAGGGCTAAAGCTCTCTACAGCGACATTTAAAAGCCCTGTTGCATCATCAAATAATATATGAATTCTATCTCTATAATATTTTAGATAGCCCTCTTTGCTAGTTGATGAGTAGATACGGAAAAATAGATCTAATTTTTGCTTTTCATAAAGCGATCTTAAATTTATCTTTTCATCAAGTTTTTGGAGCATATCAAAGGATTTTATATACTCTTGTAAAAGCTTGATATCTTCAGTTGAGCTAGATGCCACTCCCACTAAACTCTCTATTCCGCTTAAAGATACTGGCGAGCCACCATCTGTAGATTTAACACTTAGTGAGACATTACTAACATATCTATCAGCAGCGATAAAGGTATAGTAAAATATCACCACAATCATTATATAAATCACAGTTTTAAAACTATCAAGTCTATTTAGACGCTCTTTGTGTTGTTTTAGATCCTTAATAGATCTTAAAATCATAGCTCTTTTATTCAACTGCATATCCTTTTATACATCTCAATTCCTTCATCTACATCATCATAAACTGTAGTCATTCCGCTATTTACTAAGATTATCTTATCGCACCACTGCTTTATCTCGCTCATATTGTGAGAGACCATTATTACTTTAGAATTGCTTAATTTTTCTTTATAAATAGCGTCGCTTTTTTTCTTAAATTTAGCATCGCCTACAGCCCCAGCCTCATCTATCAAATAATAATCAAAGTCAAAAGCCATGCTAAGCCCAAATCCAATTCTAGATCTCATACCAGAAGAGTAGGTATTCATCGGTTCATCAAAGTATTTGCCAATCTCGGCAAATTCCTCTATATATCTCACCTTCTCTTCTAAGGCCTCGCCCCTATATCCATAAACTCTAGCTATGAATTTCACATTATCCCTAGCTGAAAGTGCGTGTTGGAATCCACCAGCTAAGCCAACAGGCCATGAGATTTTCTTATCAGTGATAACCTTGCCAGCATTTGGGATATCAGCCCCGCTCAAAAGTCGCATAAGAGTGGATTTACCAGCGCCATTTCTACCGATTAAGCCTATACTACAATCATCAGGAAATGTAAAGGTAAATTCACGAAATACAAAGTGCTTATCACCATTGCTTAATGGGTAAAATTTGGTTAAATTATCTAATTTTATCATGATCTGCTCGCTACCAATTCTCTTCTTTTATAATAGTAAAACCAAAATCCTATAAATAGCATTATGATATTAAATACTATTGGGTAAATCAAATCTATCCCATCAACCAGCGGATAGCTATCAAAGTAGTAATATTTTAGACTTTCACATATATGTAGCATTGGATTGTATAAAAAATACTCAAGCAATGCAGTTGGAATAATCCAAATAGGAAATACCACACAAGAGAGCAAATAAAGTGCCGTGATAATATATGTTAAAAATATCTTAAGCGGTTCGACAAAATGTGTAATAATAGCAAAAATCACACCAAGGCTAAACCCAGATAATACCATCAAAATCACGCAACCAAACGCTGCTAAAAAATCTCTTGGAAATACATCGTAACCGACAAACCATCCTACCAAAATCATAACACATAAAAATATTACTGAATATATACAAAACTCAAGCAAAGTTCTAGCTAAAAATACATGAATTGGTCGAACAGGCTTATAAAAAAATAGGGATAAATTTCCAGCTATTCCACCCATAAGCTGAGTAACAATATTTCTAAACATAAAAAAAGGAATAATCCCACAAGCTAAAAACATAAAAACAGGTATATTGCCAGGTACCGAGATTGAGCCTCCAAATTCCCGTATAAGAGTGATAAAAATCGTGATGATAAGTATCTGCATCAGTGGCTCACCAACTACCCAGAAGTATCCTAGATGCCTATTTTTGCCAAATCTAGTTTTTAGCTCTCTAAAAAATAGCGCCCTTATGACATTTAGCACTATATCCTCCGCAAAATTATTTGATAAATTATAACAAAATAAGGTTACAAATCAGCCCAAAAATTATTTAAATTCCACTCCATCTTTTAGATAATAGCTCCCAATTATCTGTGTATTATCTATTAAATATGCCCTAAATTTGGCATAAAGCTCGCTATCAACCTTAGATTGAATAGTCCAAAATTTATCTAAATTTATATCTTTGGTAGTAAGGCCTTTGATATCATACATAGATTTTCCAAGACAAATTACAGGCTTAGAATAGCTTAGGGCATTTAGCCCAACGGTGCTATTGATTAAAATTACGGCTTTTGAGTTTTTGATTATTGTAGGCAAATGAGCATCAAATGCAGCCATCACACGCCCTTCAACCTTATAAATTTGAGCTAAATAGCCAATATATGAGCTATAATTTTTCTTGCCTCTATCCATCGGATGATGCTTAAAGATCAAAATCATATCCTTAGGCGCATTCTTAGAAAATGATGAGACAATATACTCAATAAAGCTCTCCATAGTCTTAAATCTAGAGTGAGTTCTAACCTGAAAATCATCATGAGTTTGAAGTGCTACAAAATAGTATCTCTCACTTAGTTCCCCATTTAAACGCTCATTTAAATCTTTTTCGCTAAATTTATACTTAATCTTTCTAAAAAGATTGCGAATCCCATAAAATCCCTCTCTAATAGGCGAAAAATCACGATGATGGATATAGTTAGGATATAAAAAATAGAATATATTTGCTATTAGATAATACTGCACCGCCCACCACGCCATCAAGGCATAAGTAGAGGTGGATTTAGCTGAAAATGGCTTGGTTAGTGGCTTGTAAGCATCATAAAATTCCCTATCTCTAGGCATTTTAGAGTGGTTATTGACCCCGTAAGACTCCATTGTGATAAATCCAGGACGCAAATACCCCTCTTCAAAGACATAAACGCTAATCCCCAAATTCCTAGCTATCTTAATAGCCATTTTGTGATAAAATCTACAATCCCCAAATAAAAAGACAATATCAATATTATTATCTTGATAAAATTTATTTATAAATTTAGGCCACTGCTTTGGCTTGGCTTTATATGCGATATAATTTTTGCTTTTAGAAAAATAGGCATCACCAGCATTAAAGCCAATTCTAGTTACAAAAGCGCCCTTTTTGGTACAAATATTATCAAGCTTATTAAAAAAATCCCCCATAGGACCTTGCAAAAGCAAGACATTTTTGCCTTTAATACCAGTAATTCTCTCTTCTAATCTCATCTTTTTACCACAAATAAAACCACATATAAAAGCTTTTGCCCAACTCTTGCATATAAAGATTTTATCTTATGCAATAGCGCATTTATAGGCTGTTGCAACCTTATCTTTTGCTCTTGAAGTGCTACTACTAAATCACACGCTTCACACGCCTCTAAATTTAGTGGATGAATATATCTAGGATAGAGCAGATATGCCCCAGCTATTAACTCATCACTACTTAGACTTCTATACCTTCGTGGCTGAGACTTTTTATCATCGCTTAGTCCCCAGCCCGCCCAAAACGGCCTACCATAGCAAATAACTCTTTTACCACGCAATATAGCCTCTAAGCCACTTGTAGAGGTCATTGTGTGAATTTCATCAGCTATATCAAGTAGCACAGGCATACTCACCCCAGCTACGATCTCATCGCAATATTTTAGTACCTCGCTCTCATCTACTTGGCCTATTCTATTGCCACTTAGCACATCAGGATGAGGCTTGTAGATGATATGAGCTTTAGGAGAGCTTAATCTAGCTTGTTTGATTAGCTCGATATTTTTCATCCCATCAGCGCCGATTTTTACACTAGCGTCATCTTCGACTTGACCGATAACTAAGGCTATTTTTTTGCTATTTTTAGGCGTAATTATACCATCTTTATCATCATTATATTTTGAAATTTTACTATTTATTAAATTTTGTTTTAATTTTCTTGCCTCTTCTAACTCATAAGCACTGAATTTATGATAATTCAATATATTTTCTAATCTACTTGGCTTTGTGGTATCAAAATATATCCCAACATCATCAAAAACCAAAGAATACGGCCTAGTAAGATCGCTTCCTAGCCCAATGGAGCGGATAAATCCATCTTCTACCCTTATTATACTCACGCCATTTTCATCGCACCATTTTTGTAGTTTTGGATACTCTTTTTTGCCCCAGATATAGATTGCAGAGTCTTTATTTAAGCCCAAATTTAGCGCTTGCTGTAGTGGATTTTTACTAAAAGTACTAATAAAATTTAGATTTTTACCCAAAAATGGCACCATAAATTTCCGCTTCCAAATAGAAAATCCAAATAAAAATTTCTTATTATTATCCATATTTAATTTAGAATTTTTTATGATATTTATCTGTGGCAAAAGGCTTTTTAAGCTAGTTTTTTCATTTTTATATGGATCAATATATTTAGCATAAATCATATATGCCCCAGCAAAGAGCTGCTCTATACTTAGCTTTCTATTTCGCCTACTTGGAGCTTTTACCCTATCATCACTTAGCCCCCAACCAGCGTAAAATGGCACACCAAAACAGACGCACTTACACCCACACATCAAAGCCTCAAAGCCCATTGCAGAGGTTTTAGTATAAACTTTTGTAATATGCTTTAGCAACGAAATCGGATTTATATTTTCACTAATTATTTTAATTTGTGAAGGTAAATTTGCAATATCAATATCAGATTTTTTTTTACCGCTTAATACATCTGGATGAATTTTTAGCAAAATATTTGAATTTGGATTTTCATTTATTGCTGCATTTATCATATCAAGAGTGCTAAATTGATTAGCTAGGCCGTACTCTAGAGATGCATCGCCATGAGTTTGGGCAATTATAAGGATATTTTTGCCTTTATTTAGCTCATATTTTTCTATTAATTCTTGGGTGATATCTGGAGCGTTATTATATTTGCATATACGATTAGAAATAATAAAATCTATACACCATCTAGCTTCGCAAATAATTTTGGTACTAAATTCGCTCGTAGCAAGTATATGCTCAAGTTGGCTTGGCTGCGTAGCATCATAATAAATTCCAAAATCATCTTCAACGACACTAAGGAGCTTAGCACCTTCAACGCCTAATCCAACTGAACGAATAAAACCATCTTCTAAAAGTTTAAATTTGCCTTTAAATTTGCTAGCTAATTCTACGGCTTGTTGTCCTGATGGTTTGCGCCCCCAACCATAAAATATGGCATTTTTACTAGGCAAGGTAAATTTAAAAAATCTCTTAATCTTGTAAAATTTTTTAGTATTTTCTATTAATTTTCCAGAGCTACTATAACCATCAAACTCCATCTATAGCCTACATTTATAAAAATTTAATGAATTATATCCAATAAATAATAAAAATATCTATAAATACTAAGGAATCAGTTTTTGGGCATTTACATTTGTACCCCATATAATCTATTTAAGCACAATAACCTTTACCTGCTCAATCCACCAGTTGGATTATAGCTGCTTGTTTGATTTCAGGCATTATCGCCCAAAGTTTAGATGTATCTACGCTAAAGCCCTCTCTTAATTCACATCTATTTATTCCTACTCTTTGCCATGGCTCTAAATTTGGGTTAAAAAATGTGCTTATACACTCCTTACCACCTAAGACTAGTGATCTTATCTCTACAGCATCACTTAGTAATGGGATAAGTTGAAATACAGTTTCAAATTTCTTTCTATCTAAATCCCCAATACAATTTTTTAAAGCAAAAAATCCACTCTCATCAATCCCAAGACAACTATTTATATCATTAGCTGATACAAACTGAACATACTCAAGGCTTAAATGTGCAAAGCTATCAACCCTTTTAATCTCGCTAATTATAGTTGGCTCAAATGCCTTAATCTCTCTTAGGTTATAATTAAAGGTCTCATCTGATTTACCTAAATTTACCACCAAAGGCATACCTGTATCAAGGGATCTTAGACTTAGAGGCAAGGTAAATGGATCAAACCCATCTTGATTGTTTGAGCTAGTTAAGATTGGTGTTTGTGTTTTTTCATCTTTTAATAATGGAGCTCTATCTGGGGCTTTTGTCTCATCTGGGGCTTTGCTTATATCTCCTGCAAATCCTTTAGAGCTATCAAGCTTTAAAAAGCTCATATCAGGTTTAGCTCCGCTACAACCGATGATAAATATAGATATTAAAGATATTAAAGATATTTTTATAGCTATTTTCATGGAAATCTCCTAAATGTTACAGGGAAGTGATCACTTGCTATGTGAGTTCTAAATCCGCTAAAGAATGTGCTAGCTGATATTGGTGGTAGTGGCGCTGGTGCGATAGCTCTATTAGAGTTACCAACTACAGCGTAATCTAGAGTTCTTCTAGCACTTATTTGAGTAATGGCGTTATTAGTAATTATTCTAGTTCTAAGTCTTAACTCTAACTCAAATGAGCTAAGTAGATCTACTGGCTCTCTATTAAAATCCCCCATTATAATCCAATTAGTGCTAGCTAGAGTTGGGGTGCTTTGAAAGAATAGATCTATATTATGCACAATAGCTGAAGCATCAGCTCCACCATTAGCTAATGCGTGAATACTAAAGAATGCATCATTATTAATTCTAATTCCAATCATAGGTCTAGATAGAGTAGTTGGCGGTGGTAGTAAGAATACTTCATCAGCTTGTCTTCTACTAGCTATAGCTAAATTTACTCTATTACCACCTAAATCTGTCCTAGCATAATATATAAAGATTAGATCAGGTCTTAGTCTTGTGCCTATATTCCACACATGTTCAGTTACAACTACTTGTGTGCCAAATGCTCTAAACTCCCTTCCAGTTGGTTGAGCTGTAGCAGGTAAGGTGCCAGCTTCTTGAATGGCTAAGACATCAAGCCCATTTGCTCCAGAGAACATTTGAGCTATACTAATGCTCCATTTAGCCTCGCTACTAGCACTTGAGCCTTGCATATTCCAAGTGGCTGTTTTAAAATCATCTATATTAGCAAATAAGCTTATAAAGCTAAATAATAATAAGATTAATATATTTTTCATTGTTGGTATCCTAAGAGTGGAGAAGTTGGTGCTGCTTCAGGGATAAATACCCATTGTTGATTAAAATTTGGCTTAAAATTACACTCTCTCATAGCAAGACTATAGTAGCTGCCAGTTTGAGTTAGTGAGCCAAGATCTGTTGTGATACACTTGTTTGAAGCGCTAGATTTTATCTGAATGGCACCATTATCCATAGCTGATAGTTGCCATTGTTGGGATTTGTTATTGATATCGCAATCTCTGTGAGTGATACCACCACCTTCATCATGGATACAAGTATTAGTAAGGAAATTTATAATCAAAGCTATATCATTACCTAGATTTAGAACTTGCCACGACCTAGCTCTACCAAACTCTTTAGAGTTATCTAAGGTATATCCCCATAGCCAATTACCAGAAGCTAATGCCCAAACTGTTATTGCTGAGCCACCCTTTGGGTTTATTATAGTTAGTGGTGCTGATTTAGATCCAAGAGATGGGGATGAGCCTAGAGCAGCTGGGGTGGTTAATAGCGGTGGTTGGGTTATTTGGAGTGGTTGATTAGCTGAATTTGGCTGGTTATTTGATGGGGTGGTATTTGTTTGGTTGGTGGGGTTATTTGAATTTGCTAAATCAAATTTATTTAATATAGGAGTTTTTAGAGAATTACGAGTGAAATTATCATCCATTATAGGCGGAGAATATGGCGTTTTACTTGAAGAGCAAGATATGAAAATTAAAGATATAAATAGCAAAGATAGCAAATTTCGCATTTGTGGCCTTTGAGTTGGTGTGTTTTATCAATTTATCTTTTGAATTTGAATTTTTATTTTTAAATTTAAAAATTGATATTTTAAATTTTATTTTTCAAATTTATATTACTTGAATAATTATATTATTCTTGATTAATTTTGATAATTGATTTCAAAACTGATTGTAGCTAAATTTGGTTTAAAGGAGTATAAAGAGGTTTAAAAAGAGATTTATAATAGTTGATTATATATTAAATTTAATTATATTTATTTGAGTTTTAGGTTTGTTTAGACTATTTCATTTAGATTTTACTAAATGAAATAGTTGGTATTTATGAATTTTATTTAAGGTTTGGTTTTAATGATTTGGGCTATTTTTGTGATTATCTTTGTGCTCTTTGGTGATTTTTATAAATTTAAACCATAGAGTTAGGTAGCCTAGTTTTAGTGGGCTTTTATCGGCTTCTATCATAGCCTCTCCGAGTTTGTAGCTTAGATGCTCTTTTATCTTTATAGCCTCATTGTAATCTGGATAGGTCTCAAGTGGTGGAAGCTTTAAGCTTGGGTTAGCTTTAATCTTTTCATTATAGGCTATTTGTTCTTTTTTATGCATATCTTTGATATAACTTAGGATATAAGGCATTCTTATATATCCCCATATGCTTTTTGAATTTGCTATCATAGCTTCGCCTAGCTTGTATGTTAGTTGGTTTTTAATATGGGATTTGGCGGTGCCGATAACTTGTTGATTTATATTATTTTGTTCTCTCATAGTTTCATTATTTTGATTAATTAAATGTTTAATTTTATCAAAAAATATAATACAAGCCTTAAGTTGCTCATCGTTTAATTGAGAATTTTTAATGTCTATTTGTAATTCTTTATCAAAATTTGGCAGATAAGATATATGATATTTATTTTCCGCCTTAGCACCTAATAATTTCATTGCAATAGGTTCTAAATTATTTAAGATAACCCAATTTACGAGCATTCCGTGAACACCGCCCATATTAAACATATTTAAAAAATAATTAAATTCTTGTTTTTTGTTAAAATCATATATACTACAAAATTGTAACATTTCATTTCTTCTACCATATATATACGCATCATCGACTACTCCATCCGGCAAATTAAGTGCTATTTCGCTTGGCTGAATTTTTAATAGCTCACTTGTGCTTAATGACTGCGGGGTAGAATCTGGTCTAATTCTAATAATATAATCATATTTAAAATGATGTTTTTTCTCATAATTTATCATTATTTGACAACACTTATCTAGCAAATAAAATTGTTTGCACACATTTGTAAAATAAATGCCCAAATGGTTATCGAATTGGTCTTGTGAGATATTTTTAATTTTATATACATAGTTATCTATAATATTTTTTTGAAAATTTTCATCATTTTCTAATACAACATCTTTAATAGTATTGCTATATTTTAAAAATTCATTTTTATCCAAAGGTTCGCAATATTCTTGATTTAATATTTCAAAAACATTTGGAAAATATTTTCTAAGTCCAGCTTTATTTTTTATCAAATCAGGACAATCGTTTTTTATGCTACTAAAATTTCTGTTAACATAATTTCCAGCAGCACCACCTAACCCAGGATAGCAAAACAATTTATCCCATGAACAAATAAATATATCTCCATTAATACTTTCAGCCAAATTTACAGCCGCTTTTAAGCAATGTTTATAATGTCCTCTAAATGCTCCGGATATCATGATAGCAACTTTAATATCTTTTAAATAATACTTATTAAAGATTTGAGTAAATTTTTTATAATAAATTTTTGAACCGATATAATTAATAAATCTCACTTTTAAAATATGATTTATATTGGCACGAGCTTTTACAAAGAAGCTCCATTCATTAATATTTTCAAAGTAATTAAATATTTCAGTAAAAATAAATATAACAGAATTTCTGTTATATTTATCAAAATTAATACGAACACCATCTAAAAATTTTACAGCCTCATCAATTGATAGTATTTTATTTCTGATTTTATAATTAATAATATATAAATTTATAATTTCTTTGGAAATTTTAGAAAATGTGTTATCGTTGATTACTGAGTTTATATTACTTTTTATTAAAACTTCAATTAAATTATGGTCTATCCCCCCCCATTTTTATTTCCCATTTAGATTTTAAATTTGCATTATATAAGTATAAAACTAACTCATTTAATAATCCGCATTCAAACAGCATATCTGCGTAATAAATTGGATATTTTTCTTGACATAATTTTAAAGCCGACCATATATCAAAATTATCAATTAAACTATAAATATCTTTCATTGTCATCCTTTATTAACAAAATTTTGTTCTTATAATATTTTAAAAAATATATTTATTTGCTAAATAAATATATTATTGTTTTTCATTTTTTGCCTTTTTATGCTCTTTTATTATGCGCCTAATCTCAAATAGCAGCCAATACCCCCGTATTGTTTTATCCATAATATTATCCTTTAAATTTAGCTATAAATTAAAAATATTTTATCGTTTAATTAATTTCTCATACTCTTGAGGGGTTCCACAAAATATAATCTCATCAATTTTTATCTTAAAATATTTAATTATTTTGCCTTGAGATATAAGCTCATTATATAAAGGTGCAATATAAAATTCGCCCTTATCCTTTTTATTGCTTTTAAATGATTTTTTAAATATATTCATAAAATCACTAGCATGATTAAAATAGTATAAGCCACTACTACAAAGAGATGAAATTCTATCTTTTTCAGTTGTTTTAGCCACATCATCTATGCCTTTTGGCATCACAAAGCTCCAATTATCGCCTTCCCCTTCAAAAACCTCTAAGTATCCATCAATTTTTGAGATATCAAAACTATTTGGCAAGGCAAAATCAGGGCGAAATGTATCTATATTAAATATCAAAATGCTATCGTTTAAATTTAAATTTGATTTTTCAAGACCTAACTCCACAGTGTGTGCTTGGCCTTGTGTTTCAAACCCTAATTCAACCATGTCATAAGATTTTAAACCCATATTTTCACACTCAGTTTTGATAAAATTCTTCGTATTTTTAATATCTCTATATATAAATAGAAATTTGCAACTATCAAAATATCTCTTAAAACTGCTAACAGCATGGTAAAATACAGAATTGCCATCAATATCGAGCATATATTTTGGTACTTTATAACCCACTTTAGCAAAGCGACTACTAAGTCCAGCCATAGGAAATATAATAGTCAAATCTAACTCCTTAAATTTAAAAAATCTCTATACAATCTAAACGCATTAGCAAATAGTGCCATCTGTCTAGCTTTATTATCACCATGCAGTGGAAGCATAGATAAAAATAGATGAATTGTAATGGCGTAAAATTCTTTTTTATTGCTAATACAAAATGTATTAAAAAATTCATTTTGTATTAAATCAATTGAATTTGGAGTTTTGATATGGAAATTAATGCTATTATCCATGATCTTGCACTCACAAAATCCGGCAATAATAAAATCATATAAACCTATACAAGAGTGAAAAAGCTTAGCATAATCATATCTAGCATCGCCAAAAGGTGTTATATTGCCACCAAAATCTATGCCTCTAGGATCAAATGTTTTGATATCCTCGGTTTTAAAGTCATACATAATATTGCTAAAACAAAAATCACCATGGATAAACGAATTAGCCGTATTTGGCTTAATTGCTAAGTTTATATCTTCTAGCATTTTTTCTAGTGATATCTCAATATCTTCAAATTTCCATAAAGATTTCATATCGAAATCTTTATCAATGATAAAATCTTGAAGTCTATATAAAGTTTTCTCTAAAAAATTAAATTTGCTTGGATTGTCGGATTTGTAAGCGTGTAATTGAGTTAGAAAATTACTAAGATTATTAAATATTTTTTTCCATATAAAATTTGGCAATTTACCAAACACAAAAAGCTCAGATAAAGTATTTAAATATAGATATTCTGTTTTATATGAATTTAAATTCAACCCAACAAATCTAGGTAAATTCAGATCAAGTTTAGATGGAAAATTTTTAAACCAATTAATCTCACCTTCAATTTTTAAGGGCATATTTGAACTTTTAATAAAATACCCATTTTCTATTTTTAATTCATTAAACGCTCTTTGTGTTGTAATATTTTTTTTGAATTTAAAGTAGCTTGCCACAAATCCTAAATCTATCCAACTATTATTTTCAATTATTGTAAAAGGATTATCTTCGGAGTAAAGTTTTAACCCATTTGTATAAGAAAAATCTGATTTTATGATCGATTTTATAAGATGGTATGGCTTATCTAATTCAAAATATCCACACAATATTGTGCTATCGCGATATGTAAAATTATTATTAGATTTATAATCTTTGTCCAAAAAGCCCCAATCATAATTGCTCTGAACTTGACTGACAGTAAGCGAATTGCCTATAAAATTCAATTTATTAAAATATGTATCCCCATGTAAAATACGAATACTTTCATTGAGTGGCATTAGCATATTTAAACAATATACTATTGACTCACCAAGACCAATATCATCTGGAACAAAAATCACATTTACTTTTAACTCTTTTAATCTATCTTTATCAGCTTGATCTAAATCAAAACTTCTAGGCAAGGATAAAATAATTTTTTCATTTAGAGAATCAAACAATTCAATTTGATATTCATATAATCTTTTATTACCAATTGGCAAAAATGCTGGCGGAAGCTTTCCTAACTCTATTTGAAACTCTACTGGAAGGTATTTGGCAGATGTGATCAAAATCATCGCTATACCCCCCCCCTATTTGCTTTAGATAGAGCGTCATTTGTCTTAATACCTAATAAATCTTTTATTTCATTATAATTTAAAGAGATAAACTCATTAGGTCTTATCGCTCTATCATCTACATAAAATCCATCATTTCCACACCAAGGTTTGCCTACTATGATCTCATCATATGGCACATTATGCTTATCAAGCCACTCTAAAATAGTTGGTAAAGTTTTAGCATTGATTTGGCCTATATTTCCACTAAATGTCTGCATATTTCGACTTGTGTATATAGTGATTTTAAAGCCCATTTCTTTGTATTTTTTTAATTGATTGATAACTTCTATATTTGCTGGTTTATTCTTATAATCAGACTTATCATCGATAGTAAGAGTCCCATCTAAATCCATTATTATATTTTTCATTAGAATCCTATTTTAAAATAAAATTTTATAACTACTTTTGTCTAATTGGCCTATTTTAGCCATCATATCGCAAGCACCACACAACTACCGACCATCTCTCTTAAATAGTAATTCATTAGATGAAGAACCTTATCGCTCCCCCCCCCAGAGGCTGCTAGGATGTTGTTTCTTAAAAGATATAATTCTAAATCTATCTCATCTTTTGATACATTAAATTCATTTTTAAGAATATTAATAGCTTCTTTTATTTTTTCTCGTTTTTCAAGATAGATATATATTCTAAGCTTAGCCCAAGTTAGCATTAATTTATCATTGCTATCTATTTGCATATTTTCTAAAGTATCTAGTACCCACTCTATCTCCTCTTTAGAATTACTATTTTTAGACAATATTCCTTTTATTAGTTCTATTTTGATATGAGTATTAAACTGAGCTTTATCTTGGATACTTAAAATAAACTTACTAGCTTCATATCCATTGTTTGACTTTAATGCACAATATAGATATTGTTCTACATCAGATATATCTATATTTTCAGAATTTTCTAAAATATATCTATATCTACAAGATGCTTCATAAAAGCACTCGTGCTCTAAGGCATCTTTGGCTTTTTGCCTTATTTGTTCTGTTGTAATTTTTGATTCATATGGTTTATCAAGCTCTAAAATTGCTTGATAAATTCTCTCACAACATTTACCATCTCTAAAAGCAAATGTATTTTCTATATTTGATTTATATGGCTCACCTACTTGACAATTATTTTTTACTAAATTTTTTAACTCTATTAAAAGCTCTTCTTGGGTAGTAACAACAGGGCCAAAACCATCTCTTTTATAATCAAAATATCCTTTAGTATATGTATGACTATTAAAGAACTCTTCTTCATCAAATTGATAGTAGATTACTGGTTTTCCAAGGTATCCCATTTCAAAGGCTACTGATGAATAATCTGTTATCATCATACTAGAGTTAGCAAATAGATCTTGCAAGCTTGCATCAGTATCTGCTATATCTACAAAATCAGGAATAGTAAAATCATTAAGATATGGTATCATATTTGGATGTGGATTAAAGATTATTTTATAATTATATTTTTCATATATATTTTTTAGCATGTTGCTATTTAATACATCATTCCATTTTATATAATACTCGCTATCTTTAAATCCATCTTTAAACTCTCTTTTAGATGAATTATGAGTAGCTCCTACCAAAGTCTTTCTCCATGTTGGCATAATAAGAATTTGCTTAGTGTTTGTTTTATTTTTCTCAAGTAGAGAGTCATGTCTAGCAAAGCCTGTTAAGACTACTTCTTTATTGCTAAATTTATAATGATTAAAATTATCTGCAATGGAGTCGTATTCATTTTGAGTAGATGTTATAAAACAATCAATCTGTTTATTATTTAGCCAATTTGAGATATCGTCTTTAGTTATTCCATGCTGAAGAAATACAAATTGTTTATTATCAAGAGTATTCTTGCCAAAATATTCTGTCAAATAACCATCAATATGGCTAGATATTATCTTGCTGCAAGATTTAAGAGCAGTCTCAAACTCTTTAGTCCCAAAATCCACTAGATTAAAACCTTCTTTTTCTAACCTATCCCAATCTTTAGAATCTTTTCTTAATGCAAAAACTATAT